>JBJMGL010000051.1:0-15493 GCA_045807985.1 Bryobacteraceae bacterium | reverse complement strand
CTCTCTGATCAGCGAAACGCTTATGAAACCTGGAGGTCTCGCGCAGGCGTTAATGGGACAAGGCCGAAGCAATGCCAGTTGTCAACAGCTATATGTTCCGCCTCAAGTGCTTCTCGGCTCTCGAAACAGGGCGGCATGCCTGGGGTTGGCGGGTGGGGAGGAGCGGGAATTTGAGGTGGCTGGGAGTCGGGTTCGGGATTGGCCAACGCTGCCAACCGCAAACGTTCGATACCCCCAAAACTCTCAACCAGTGGCCTGGGACTAACTCACTAAGTCATTCACCCAATTTAGAGCCGATGCGTGTGCTGATTATCCAGCTAAACTATTGAAACGATTAGGCAGGAGGTCGCTTTAGGAATCTTTTGCTCCGGAGGCAAACGCTCTATCCAGCTGAGCTGCGGGCGCATAGAAGGAATTTAGGTGGGTTTTTTGGCTAATGCCATCCGGCCATTACCGGCTGGGACAGCACGTTTCGCGGAGTTGTTGGTTCCCAATAGCTCTTCAATGTGTTGTTTCAACACATCTTCTTTCATCAGCTTATCCCAGTCCTCGCTCTCGAGCGGAGGAGTTTGGTAGCGGATGTAGCCTTTACGGTCAATTAAGACCATTTGAGGCACAACAAAACGGCCATCTTTGAAGCCCATGAAGGACAGCATCTGATCTTTGGACATCCAGCCTACCGGGAAGGCTACCTGATACTCCTTCACAAAGTTCTCTACCAATAAGTCGGCATTGTCGTTAACGGCAATATCAATGGCCTGAAAACCCTGTGGGCCATATTCCCGCTGAAACCGGCTCATCACCTTCGAAGCTGCCTGGCAATGCGGACAAGTCGTAAAGATAAACTCCAGCGCAACCACTTTTCCCCGGTACTGGCTTAACAGCTTCTGACCTTGTCCAGGAACCGTAAACGCCAACTCCGGGGCTTTTCGGCCAGCAGTGGCATCTGCGGCAATAAGCGACACGGTCGCAAGTAGAACACTCCCAAGTAAGACAGCAGCTATTTTCACACCCAATAAGTCTCCACTCCTCAGTGTAGCCTAGAAACGGCTGATTGTCCGGCAACACCGCTTTGCCGTATTATGCCGCGATTGACTAGATTTCCTGTCGGGCTCGCCTTGAGACGCTGCCATTCCTCTGCGTCACTCAAACCTTCCAGGCTGGAAACCAGGTTTCCCGATAGCCGGACCACAAACAATCCACCGTCACCGGTACCAGCAAGAACTGAACCGTTCGCTAGTGAAATATCGCAATGCTTCCACTTACCAGAAAGAATCTTTGGGTAGAGCCCAAAGAACGCAGCAGCTTTCTCCGGCGAGTCCCATTCGGAGGAATATTGGAGAACAGGTTTGCGTTCTTTTCCTGCCGTCACGATCCGAAATTGCCCTCCCCGGACGTGCGGAGCAAGAGCGCTCGCTTGTCCTTCGCCTGCAAATTGACGCAAGAGCATAGTATGATCGAATTCGCCCACAGACCCCTCAGTAATCTCTTCCGCTTCCTTCAGAGAAGGAGCTTGCGGCAGCGCGGGGTGGGTTGGTTGCTCGCGCGCAAAGTAACGGTCGGGGTGCATGATCTGTGCTGAGTCAGTGGGCGCATGGGTAAACACAGCCATAAACGCCTGGCGTCCCAACCTTTTATAAACAGCATCAAAAAACTTTGTTCCTTCGGTATAAGGGAACAACAAGGATTGCCGAAGATAGAGCGGAGCTTCTTTCAGGACCGGAAATTCCGCTAAGGAAGCGGGGCTGGAATCCACAACCGTCCTTAACAAGTCAGCAGTCGGCACCGGGTCTTGGCCAGCTTGCTTGAGAGTGTAGGCCATCATCAGCCATGATGCCTCTCCCTCGACAACTGCGGAATGAGCAAGATTTTCGTCGTCATTCGAAGGAGTATCGTCCATAAAATTCGCCAAGTGAAAATGCTGGTCTGCCAAGGCGTGAGCTAGTTCATGGGCCAGCGTGACGGTTTCGTTGGCTGCCGAGGAATTATCCAGAAGAAAAAGCTTTTTTTCGTCGTAATCATAGAAAGCGGCAGCTTGCTCAGTGAGCAAGTCAATGGTTGATTTGCGCAGGTCGAAATCCTGCGGCACGAAACCGAACATTTTCAATGCGAGCTCATCCGCGTAGATGTCCTCGGGCCTTAACGTCTTCTTAATTCGTTTGTTCAAAAACTGACGGAGCTGGCGCTTGCTCATGCGTCCGTATGGCACTGGATGTCTTTCCGAAAGACCGGTAATCTCCGATAAAGATTGAACAATAGAATCGATCTGACCGAAAGCAGGGTCAGAGGCCGCGCTCGATTGCGCAGACAGCAGAAGCAGCGACATGCCTCCCGCGATGAAGGCAAATAAAACGCGGCGAATCATGTAGGGGAACTATCTCTAGACTACTAAGATGTGGCTCTGGCGGAACACTATTATCTTAATGGATGGAGCTTAATAACGCGCGAATGCCACTCCAAACAATTTGGACCCCAATGCACAGAAGAATAAACGAGGTGAGCCGGACAATGACGTTCATAGCAGTTTCTCCCAACACCCTCGCGACGCGTTCCGCAAAACGATAACTCAAGTAGACAGTGAGCGCGACCAACGCGGGTCCGATAATTGCCGCAATTAACCGGACTAAGTTACTGCGTTGCGGAGCTTCGTTGACTCCCAGCGTGAGAGCCACGGAAATAGACCCAGGACCGACGGTGAGAGGCAATGTTAAAGGATAGAAGGCGCGATTGGCAATGTCTTCCCGGGTGATCTTTCTTTTTTCAACTTGGGCGTGCGATTGCTCGGCATCGCGCTGCTGCAAAAGCGTCCAGCCTGTGGACATCACGACCAATCCGCCGCCGACTTGCACGACAGGAATGGAGATTCCAAAGAAACTAAGGATGTGACTGCCGATCAGCATGGAGCCAGTCAGCAGCCAAAAGCTATTGAGCGCAATTTTTCGTGACAGAATCGTTCGCGCATCGCTCGAATAGCCGGGAGTAAGGCTCAGGAAGATAGGAGTATTGCCAAGCGGATTCACGATGGGAAAGAGCGCTGTTAAAACAACAAGACAGCTTTTCAGAATGTGGATAGCGGCTGCGAGGGACATGGAGATCCAAGGTAAATCCGGCGTGGGCCAGTTTCCGTTTCCAATGTTATTCTAAAAGCGCTCCCCGCCCCCACTCATGGATTTCCTTGCAGGTCTGAACCCGCAACAACGTGAAGCTGTTACCCATACGGAAGGCCCGTTACTGCTGCTTGCCGGCGCTGGCAGCGGCAAAACTCGCGTGATTACACACCGGATTGCGCATTTGATTCAAGCGCACCACGTGCCGGGTCCGGCCGTTCTTGCCGTTACATTTACCAACAAAGCAGCAGAGGAGATGCGGCAGCGCGTGGGTAGCTTGCTAGGCGATCCTACGACTTCACAAACACCGTTGCTTTCTACCTTTCACTCTTTTTGCGTACGTTTACTGCGGCGCGATGGCGAAAGCCTGTCCGAGATCCGGCCGGGCTTCACGCGGCAGTTCACCATCTATGACGATGATGACCAGGTTGCCCTGCTTAGGTCCATTTATAAACAGATTGGACTGGATGAGAAGTTCCTGCAATATCGCGCCATGCTATCTCAAATCAGCCATGGCAAAAGTCATAACGAGACGCCCATAGATTGGTTAAAGGCGGCGACTGATCCGAAGCTGACCCGCATGGCGAAGGTGTACGAATTATATGAAGAACGTTTACTGAGAGCCAATGCGCTCGACTTTGATGACCTTTTACTGGAATCAGTTCGTCTGTTAAAGCACGACGATGTTCTGCGGCAGCTTTACAATCAGCGTTTTGAGTTCGTTATGATTGACGAGTATCAGGACACAAACCGCAGCCAGTATGAGCTGATGTGTCTCCTGACCGAAACTCGTCAAAACGTCTGTGTTGTCGGAGATGAGGACCAATCGATCTACGGCTGGCGCGGCGCGGACATCCGCAATATTCTTGACTTTGAACGGGATTATCCGAACGCGGTTGTGATCCGGCTGGAACAGAACTATCGCTCCACGAAAAACATTTTGGAAGCGGCCGGAGCAGTGGTCGCCAACAACAAAGAGCGAAAGGGCAAATGGCTTTGGACGAGCTCGGGTTCCGGCCCCAAGATTGGTTACTATGAAGCGCCTGACGGAGAGAACGAGGCGTTATTCATTGCTGACACGGTTGAAAAGCTGTTAGCGAAAGACCCGAAGGACCGGGTAGCGGTTCTTTACCGGACCAACTTTCAGTCACGGCAGATTGAAGAAGCGCTGCGCCGCTATGGACGCCAGTACTCGGTGGTGGGCGGATTCAGTTTTTATCAGCGGGCTGAGGTGAAAGATCTGCTCTCGTATTTGAAAGTGCTGATGAGCCCGCAGGATTCAGTTAGTTTACTGCGGATTATTAACAATCCGGCGCGCGGCATCGGTAAAAGCACGATTGAGCAGATGGAGCAGTACGCGCTGGAGCATGGCATGAGCTTGTGGAATGCTCTGCCGAAAATGCTGGAGGAAAAAGTCTTTCCGACGCGCGCGGAGTCGGCGGTGAGGTCGTTTGTCAGCTTGATTCAGGGATTGTCGGAGTCGGTGCGCGAGAGGCCGGTGCATGACGTTTTGCGTGAAATCCTCGATAAAACCGGCTATGAAGCGATGCTGAAAAATGATGTGTCGCCGGAAGCAGAGTCGCGGCTGGGTAACCTCGAAGAGCTGGTCAATGCCGCCGCGGAAGGAGCGGAGCGCGGAGAAACGGCAGCGGAGTTTCTGGACCATGCGGCGTTGGTGTCCGATGCGGACTCGGTGGATCAGGAAGCGGCGGTTTCTTTGCTGACGATTCATAACGCCAAGGGATTAGAGTTTCCGAATGTTTTTCTGGCTGGAATGGAAGAGGGACTTTTTCCGCATAGCCGGTCGTTGATTTCGGAAACGGCGATGGAAGAAGAGCGGCGGCTTTGCTACGTCGGGATGACGCGGGCGGAAAGGCGGCTGTATTTGACGTATGCGCGGTACCGGCGGCGGTTTGGCGGATCGCAGCCGGAAGTTTGTCTGCCTTCCCGGTTTTTGAATGAAGTGCCGGCCAGTTTGCGGGAACGGTTGTCGGTTCACAAGCAGCCGTTTGCCGAAGAAGTGGACCTGTTTTCGGAACAATACGATGTCCGGGAATCGGTGAAACGCAACCTTTATACCGGGAAAACGTATAATTCGGTTGAAAATATCGCGCAGTTCTTTTCGGAGCGCGGCATGGCTCCTCCGTCCGGATTGACAAGGCGTCCGGAGCCGCAAAGCCCACCGAGAACGGCGGGCAAAGATCCGTTCCTCCCGCCTATCAAAAAAGAGGGAGAAAAGGCCCCTTCTCGTCCGGTTAGCAGTCCTCAAAGAAGCGCTAAGCCATTAGGACAGGTCAAGGGTCAAAGTGGCGCAAAGAGCGGTATGACGGTTCAGCATCCGAAATATGGCCGTGGCACGGTGTTGCGGCGCGAAGGGGATGGCGAGGATGCGAAACTAACTATTAGTTTCCCTGGATACGGGTTGAAGAAAATTGTTGAGAAATACGCAGGTATAAAGATTCAAGAATGAATACAAAGCACGTAGAAGATAAAGAAGAACGCAAAAAGCTGAAGCGCACGGCGCGCAAGAAGGCGGCTCCAAAGGCGAAGCGGGCCTCCGGCGTGGCGCGCGGATCGAACAAGAAAAAGGTCAAGAAACTGGTTAAGGGGCAGCGTAAGCGTTAGAGTGCGGTAACGTATAGGCGAAGTGGATAGACGAAAGTTCCTTCAAGTCGCTGCGGCCAGTCCTCTGCTTGCACAGACAGGAAAGCTGCCTGAGTATAAGATCGTCACTCGCTATCGTCGGCCTGAAGGTGCTGCCGGCATGCCGGGGTTGTACCCCGGCAAGGCCGTACGCGTCCGGTCGGAAGAGGCTGTGGATACAGCAGCAAATTGCGTGAGGGGCGGAACCGTTCGAAATATGCTGGCCACTGGCATGCAAGAGCTGACTGGGGCAGCAAACCCGCAGGATGCCTGGGCGCACTTCTTTTCCCCCCAAGATGTTGTTGGTATCAAGGTGAATTGTTCCGGCGCGCCTGAGATCCACTCCAATCCTGAAGTCATCGTTGCAATTATTGAAAATCTTCAGAGCATTGGAGTGCCTCCGAGCCAAATTTATATTTACGATCGTTTTCAGAATCAGCTGGATATTGTGAAGTATGAGAAGTATGTGCCGAGCGGGGTGCAGATCGCTGGCGCAGAGAGTTCCCGTGGCTCCATCCTGGGATATGATCCTTACACTTACGTGGAGGCTAACTTTTTCGGCGAGGAAGATACGCGGTCAAATTTGATCCGGCTGGTTTCCGAAAAGTTTACGAAGGTCATCAATGTTCCCACGATGAAGGAGCACCGGGCATCGGGCGTGACTGGCTGTTTGAAGAACATTGCCTACGGCAATTTTTCGAATGTGGCTCGATCCCATCAGCGGGAGGTGTCGAACACCTATTCGTTTATCGGAACGTTGGCTTCGGCGGAGCCTTTGCGCTCCAAAACGGTGCTAAATGTGATGGATGGATTGCGTAGTCTTTGGCAGGGTGGACCATTTCTGCAAAGTCCCCGTTTTTTGTTCTTTCCTAAGCAGCTTGTGCTCGGCACTGATCCCGTGGCTCTGGATCATGGCCTGATTGAAATGATTGAGGCGAAACGGCGGGAAGAGGGAGCGCCTTCGATCTTTGACCGGTCGGCGAAGCATATCAAACACGGCCCTGAGCTTGATCCGAATTTCAATAGCTTTATCCGGGAGCCGGGTCACGTGGAGTATGCGTCGCACCTGGGACTCGGAATTTACGACAAGAGCAAAATAGTGGAGAAAACCATTTCGCTGTGATCTCTTTGATAGCGTTCCTTCTTCCCCTCCTTTTATGGGATAAAGGACCCGAGAGTACCGATCAGCTACAGCGGGCACAGATCCGGCAAATTGCAGTGCCCGTCAATCTGGCGAAAAGCTGGCAGATGTCAAAAAATATTAGTGTTACTGTTACGGACCTGAAGCAACTCACGACGGTTCCACAGCCCTCCCTGACGTTTAATGCTCAGGTGTCATCGGCTACCCGTGCGCCTTGGGTCAATCAAAATGGCTGGAGATTTTTGCGCCAGCCCCAAGGGAGTTACGTTTATGACGCCAAGGGAGAGGGCTCCCTTTTAGCGGCCGCCGAAGCGTTCGCTTATGGAGTGAGGGCATATATTCGCACCGATGAGGCAGGACTCCAACCGTTAGGGCGTATGCTGGCGTTTCTCAGCGGCATTGAGGGCCGAAAAATGAATCCTGAAATTAATATTGGGTTTATTGATGACGGCTCTCCCGAATCCGGTGAGTTTATGAACCTGCTCATCCGGCGTAATTTGCTGGTTAAGGTGGTTCAGCATCCTGATCCGAAATTAGATTTGAACGTCGCGCTGGGTCAAAGGGATTATCCCCGAGCGGAAGCCGGAAATCCGAAATTGCTGGCGGAAAAAGTGCGCGCTCATTTGACTGATGAAAAACGGCTGCTGCGGATTTATGGCAGCGAGGTGGTAATTGGGCGATTGCTCGGGGACCGGAGCACGGCGCGGCTTTTTTTGATTAATTATGGCGCTGCCAAATCTCCTGTTCACGGCTTACGAATCAGAGTTCGCGGCGGTTACTCCAAGGTCAATGCTGTTCAATTTGGAGACGCGCAGTGCCGCTTAACGGATGTTCTGACCGAGTCCGATGCTACTGAGTTCACCTTGCCAGAATTAGGGACTTTCGCTATCATCGACCTTGCTGATTAAACGGAATCTCCTCTCCCTCCCCTTTCTCTTTTTCCTTGGTGTTTTCAGCACCGCGTCTCTCAGCTTTGCGCAGGCTCAGTATGACCTGTTGCTGCAAGGCGGCCGCGTTGTTGATGCAAAGGATCAGATCAGCGCGGTTCGCGACGTTGCCATTAAAGACGGCAAGATTGCTGCCGTGGCGGAGCGCGTCGACCCTTCCTCGGCTCTGAAGACAGTTTCCGTGAAGGGTCTGTATGTGACGCCAGGTCTGATCGATATTCATGTTCATGTTTACGCAAGTCCGGGCGAGCGTGCTTCTTATGCGGGAGATAACAGCGTTTGGCCCGATGGGTTTACTTTCCGGAATGGGGTGACGACGGTTGCCGATGCGGGATCATCCGGTTACAAGAACTTCGAGGATTTTAAGGAACATATTATTGACCGTTCCAGAACTCGTGTTCTGGCGTTTTTGAACATTGTCGGCGCGGGGATGCGCGGCCCGAAGTATGAAGATAATCTGGCGGACATGGATCCGGGTCCTGCCGCCGGCATGGCGAAGAAGTATCCAGGGCTGATTATCGGCATCAAGACGGCGCACTACACAGGACCGGAGTGGACGCCGGTGGAGCATGCAGTGCAAGCGGGGACAGCCGCAAACATTCCCGTGATGGTTGACTTCGGCGCGAATAAGCCGGAACGGCCCATTGAGGTTCTCCTGACGCAGAAGCTTCGCCCTGGCGATATCTATACGCATTGCTACTCGGGGCTTCGTAATGAATTGGACGCCTCTGGCCATGTCAATAGCGGTATGGTTGCGGGGCGAAAGCGGGGCGTGATTTTTGATGTCGGACATGGCGGAGGCAGTTTTGCGTGGCGCGTGGTGGTTCCGATGATTCAGCAGGGGTTTTTGCCGGATTCTATTTCCACCGATTTACACATCAGCAGCATGAATACGGGCATGAAGGACATGCTGAACGTGATGGATAAGTTTCTGGCGATGGGGCAGTCTGTGGATAATGTGATTCGCTGGTCCACGTGGAATCCGGCGCGGGAGATTCATCACGAGGAGTTGGGAAACTTGTCCGTGGGTTCTCCGGCGGACGTGGCAGTGCTCAGCGTCGAGCGCGGGAATTTCGGGTTCACGGACATGTATGGTGCCCGGACGAATGGCAATCAGAAATTGGAGTGCCAGATGACGGTCAAAGACGGCAGGATTGTGTATGATCTGAATGGCTTAAGCCGCCCGGAGTGGAAGACGCTGCCAAAGGATTACACGGCGGTTGGCGACCCACGCTGGGACCGGTTGAACCCGGCACGGGGCGGGCCGGCGCATTAAGTAGGAATGTGCAGGCCGTTACGGATTACCTTACTGGTAATTGACGTTTGGGCCGTATAATCGGAACTAGGATGAACCGAAGTTACGTCGAACAGCGAGAAGGCGGTTATTACGTAGCGGGTACGCGTGTGGCTTTGGGTTCTCTTGTCTATGTCTTCCGAGGCGGGGAAAGTCCGGAAACGATTCAGCAAAATTTTCCATCCCTTAAGCTTGGAACAGGTCTACGGCGCTATTGCGTTCTATTTGGGACACCAAGTTGAAATTGATACAGGCATCCGGCAGGGCGAGAAAGACTATATAATCTCGTGCCATTCAGCATAAGGAGACCGGAGGCATATGCGCGGCTCCAGTGTGCTCGCGAACAGCTAGCCCGTGATAGTGAGTATGCGCCCGGAACTTAATTCAACGCTCCCTAAAAAATAAGTACATTGCAGTCAAGTATTTACCGGCTTATTTCCGGATTCTTTGTTTGCCGTTTGGAACAATAATCAGGGCGTCGGGAGATTTTGCGGATTATGACTAAGAGCGGTTCGCGTTTGATGGTCAAAGTAATTCAAATGAAGGAGCGGCTTTGCCGCGTCTGCCAGAAACCGTTTCTATCGTATTGCTCAAAGCCCGGGATGGCTAGAGAAGTATTAGATATCGATATAAAATCGCCAAAGTTTACTTTGAGATCAGGAAGGATATTCCGAACAGAAAAATATCTTTCTCAGAAAACTTTAACTGGGTAAGGCTGCTTTTACTCCGATGAGGTTTTCTTTTTTTCAAATTCTTTCCGCGACATTGCTGGTTGGGAACAGCGCTCTGTTAAGGGCACAAAACGTAGCTAACTTTGTCAGTCTTACACCCTGCCGTGTGGTTGATACCCGAGAAGAGGCGCGGGGGAGTTTGGGCACTCCGGTGCTGGTGGCGAACGCACAACGTGATCTTCCCATTTTGCAGAGTTCCTGCGGGATCCCGACGAATGCTTTAACCTACGCGTTCAACATCACGGTGATTCCGCATGGATCGCTTCCTTACCTGACCGTATGGCCAACCGGACAGGCGCAGCCAGGCGTTTCTACTTTGAACTCTTACCAGGGCACCGTTGTCGCCAACGCGGCACTTGTGCCAGCTGGTACGAATGGTTCTATATCCGTTTATGCAGCCGGCACAACCGATCTGATTATAGATATTACCGGCTACTTTGCTCAGCAGTCGACAGTGGCTGTTGACCAAGTCAATCAGCAGGTCGGGCAAATCAATCAGCAGATTACCCAAGTCAATCAGCAGATTGCTCAGCAAGGCAGCCAATTGACTCAGCAGATCAGCCAAGTAAACCAGCAAGGCAGTCAATTAGCTCAACAAATCAGCCAATTGAGCCAGCAGACCGCACTGGTCAGTCAGCATACGACGCAAATTGGGCAAATCAACCAGCAGATGACACAAGTGAACCAGCAAATCAGTCCGTTAGCTCAACAGATGAGCCAAATTAACCAACAAGCTGCGCTGGTCAGTCAACAGGCGACGCAGGTTGGGCAGCAGGCTGCTCAGATTAATCAGCAGGTTACACAGGTCAACCAAGTACTGACCGATATTCATAGCGATGCAGCTAGCCAAGGGACGGCGCTCGGCTCGGGAACGTCTGTGTCCGGCTCACAAAACACAGCGACGGGGTACAACGCACTGCGGGCCAATAGCAATGGCAACGGAAACACGGCCATCGGCTCTGGTGCCCTGCTAGCAAGCATCACCGGCAGCAACAATGTAGGTTTGGGTGCTGGGGCTTTATCTAGTACTCTGTCCGGGGATTCGAATATCGCGATTGGCTATGGTGCCGGAAGTAGCGTGGGGAACACAAGCAATTCGATTGAAATTGGCCATGTCGGACAGCCGAACGATGACGGGGTGATTCGTATTGGCACACCAGGCACTCACCAAAGCGCGTTTATGGCCGGGATTACCGGAGTCACTGTCGGTGGTGTGGGGCAAGCCGTCATGGTCGATGAGAACGGTCAGCTCGGCACACTCCAGTCCTCTGCCCGGTATAAAGAAGATATTCAAGACATCGGCGGCGTAAGCGATGCACTGATGAATCTACGCCCTGTCCGGTTCCGCTATAAACGGACGAATGCCAAGGGAGAGAGACCAACGCAGTACGGGCTCATTGCCGAGGAAGTCGCAGAGGTGTTTCCAGAGCTGGTCATTTACAACCAGCAAGGAGAAATTCAAACGGTACAATACCACCAATTACCGGCACTGTTGCTAAACGAACTGCAAAAGCAGCATCGAGTGATTGACCAGCAGCAACAAGAGTTGCAAAGGGAGAGTGAAGAGAGGCGCGGTCTTCTGGCTCGAATCGTGGCGCTCGAATCTCAGGTCAGCAAGCAGCGATGACGGAACGGACATCACGGTAAAGAACCGAAAAAGATTGATGAGGCCCTGGTGCAAACCAGGGCCTTTTCTATTTTCCATTCCTTTTTATGCACGACAGGATGGAAAAATTTACATAAAAGAGGAAAACAAAAATGCTTAAACTAATGACAGTTTTCATAGCCGCAGCTCTGATGGCAGCGGCCGCACAACGGGTTAGCGAAGTGCCAACAGGAACCATCGACGGCACCAACGCTGCTTTTACCCTGGGCTATTTGCCTTATCCTGATACGGTCAGAGTCTATCGAAATGGCATACGCTTGTCAGTAAGTACGGATTTTCTATTGAACGGGCAGACTCTGACGTTCCTCGCTGTTCCAACGGCTGGTGATTTACTTATGGTGGATTATCAAATTCTGGTTCCTAGCGGATTTCACATGCTGCTGAATAAGGCAACGGGAGCTTGTATTATGCCGTCCAGCACGAATAAGATGCTTTCCACTTCGTGTTCCGGCGCAGATGGGCAAAAAGTAAGCATGGCGCTTGCCGCTGGTGGCTATGTTCTAACCGTGAAGAGCAGCAATCAGCAAATTGACTTACTCAACGCAGGAACAGCAGATGGGACACAAGTAGTTCAAAATCCGTACTCGGGCAACAGGAGCCAAGTCTGGCAGGCACTTTCGATTGATAATGACAATTTTTTCCAATTAACTAATGTTCTGACGAACTCAAATTCTTGCTTGACGCTTTCAGGAGGATCGCTTGTGCTTCAAACCTGCTCGGGGCTCGACACCCAGAAGTGGCAGTGGCAGTAAGCTTCTGTCTATCACAAAAACAACTTTGGTGGCCTGTTTCGCAAAGGCACCAAGATACAGGACTCGTAGTCCAGAGTAGAAAACATTCCTAAGGTTATACGCCAAAAAGCCCGGAGCAGCTTAAGAGCCGATCCGGGCTTTTACTACTAACAAACTAATGCTTACTTCGGCTGCACCACTACGAGAGCACTTGATCCGCCCTGGTTAATGGTGAGCAACACTGGTTTATCACCAGCTTGCGCCATTTCGCGCTTAAAGTCCTGCGCGTTAGTAACCGGGTGGCGATTCACCGCCGTAATGACGATTCCGCGCCCCAGACCAGCATCGGCAGCCGGGCTGCTCTGATCAACATCGCTGACCACAACACCGCGAACATTGCCAGTGATTCCTGCTTGTTGAGCTATCTCAGGAGTCAGTGTTTGGACGCTGATACCCCGTGCGGACGCACCTCCCGAACTGTCGTTATTATCATCGTTACTGCCGTCATTGTCACCACGGCGAGTTGGGTTGTCGAAATCAGTTCCAGTCGGCCGCTGGCCAAGCGTTATTTTGACGCTCATCGGCTTTCCATTGCGAACAACATCTAACGTAACTGTACTGCCCGGAGCACGCGAGATCACATCCGTAGTCAGTTCATCATAACTATCCACTTTCTTGCCATCAATCGCGGTAACAACATCGTCCTGCTTTAAACCGGCCTTATCCGCAGGTCCATGAGGAGTTACCTCCGCAATATAAGCGCCCTTTGCTTCTTTCAATCCAAGCAGAGGCGCGGCATCTGCGGGAATACTGCCTAATTTTGCGCCCATGTACCCGCGAGAAACCTTGCCGCCCTTCATTAACTGGTCAGCCACTTGCTTCGCCATGTTAGAAGGAACCGCAAAACCGATACCGATATTGCCGCCCTCACCGCCAAAGCTGGAGCCGCCCGACAAAATCGCGGTGTTCATCCCGATCAACTCGCCTGTCGAGTTGATCAGCGCACCACCCGAGTTGCCGGGGTTAATAGCCGCGTCCGTTTGGATGAAATTCTGAATGTAAGCGCCTGCCTCCAGCTTTCGGCCCTTGGCGCTCACAATGCCCATGGTCACGGTATGATCCTGCCCAAAGGGGTTGCCAATCGCGAAACAAAGATCGCCCACGCGGGCGGCGTCTGAGTTGGCAAATGAAAGAGTCGGCAAATTGGTTGCGTTAATCTTCACAACCGCCACGTCCGTCTGTGGATCAGCGCCGATCATTTTGCCGGTCAGCGTGCGGCCGTCCGACAATTCTACTTTTAGCGTGCTTGCCTTATCAATAACGTGATTATTGGTCAGAATATAACCATCGTTGGAAATAATCACGCCGGAACCTAAGCCACGCTCCCGCTGATCACGCTGGCGTCCGCCCTGACCCGGGCCGCCGAAAAACCGTTGAAAAAACGGATCAGACATGAACGGATTATTTCCATTCCCTTGCTGCTCCGAAGCTTTAATGACACGAGTCGAGCTAACCTTCACCACCGCCGGTGAGGCTTTCTCGATCATGTCCGCAAAAGAATTTGACAACGAGCTGATCTTCTGTACCGTGCTGGAATCCGGGCGTGTGCTGTTATCAGCTCGCGCCACAGAGACTACCGGCGCTTTTTCATGCGTAGCAACGGCGAATGCCGCAATCAGGCCGCCGCCTACCGAAGCCGCCACGAGCGTCAGAATTGCTGTCGAGCGGCGAAACTGGACTACGTTTCCCATGTCCTCCAATAAATCCTTTCCTGAATCAGCCGTTTTCCTGGCGGCTGCTTCTTTCTCACTTATTTGACGTTTAAATCTCTAATTCGATTCCCCAGGGCATTACCGGGTTGCCATCATTTCTTCCCGCTTCTGCCCTGCTTCGGTCCGGAAGGTGAGGCCCTCACCCTCCGGATTCACATCCACCAGGATGGTCTGCCCATCCCTGATCTCGCCCGCAATGATGCGCTTCGCCAGCGGAGTTTCAATTTCCCGCTGAATGGCCCGTTTTAAGGGACGCGCACCATAGTTCGGATCGTAACCGTTTCTCACCAAACGAGTTCGCGCCTCGTCCGAGAGCTGGATTTCGATATGCCGCTCCTCCAGCCGAGCCCGTAAGCCAGCTAACTGAATCTCAACAATCTGTTTCAGATGTTGCTCGCTCAAAGCATGGAATACGATAATCTCGTCCAAACGGTTCAGAAACTCCGGCCGGAAACTCACCCGCAGTTCGTCCAGCACCGCTTCCTTCATGCGCCGGTAGCCTTCTCCTTCGAAAGCGCCCCGGTATTCCAGAATCCGATGGCTGCCAATATTGGACGTCATGATCACAATAACGTTTTTAAAGTCAACCGTGCGCCCCTGTCCATCTGTCAGCCGCCCGTCATCAAGCAGTTGCAGCAACGTATTAAACACGTCGTGGTGCGCTTTCTCAATCTCATCAAAAAGCACCACGGAATAAGGCCGCCGTCGTACCGCTTCCGTCAATTGTCCGCCTTCGTCATAACCGACATACCCCGGAGGCGCACCGATTAAACGCGATACGGTGTGTTTTTCCTGGTATTCGGACATATCGATCCGGATCATGGCCCGCTCATCATCGAACATGAACTCGGCCAAGGCCCGCGCCAGCTCTGTTTTGCCAACACCGGTCGGACCCAGGAACAAAAAGCTGCCAATCGGTCGTTTTGGGTCTTTCAAGCCCGAACGCGCCCGGATCACCGCTTCCGCCACTGCCAGCACTGCTTCATCCTGCCCGATAACCCGCTTGTGCAGTTCATCTTCGAGGGCCAGCAGCTTCTTCATTTCGCCTTCGAGCAGCTTCGAAACCGGCACGCCCGTCCAGCGGCTGACGACTTCGGCGATATCCTCCTCGTCCACTTCTTCCTTGAGCAAGCGCGTCCCGCTGCCCTGACCGGCTACCCGCTCCTGCTCGGCATTCAGTTGCCGCTCCAACTCAGTAAGCCGTCCATACTTCAGTTCCGCCGCTTTGTTCAGGTCGTAAGCACGTTCCGCCTGCGCGATCTCAATCTTGGCCTGATCGATCTGTTCCCGCAACGCCCGCACTTTCTGCACACCTTCTTTTTCGGTCTGCCATTGTGCCTGCAACGCGGAAGATTGCGTTTTCAGCTCAGCCAACTCTTTCTCAATGCGTGTTAACCGGTCTTTCGAGACCGCATCCGTTTCCTTGCGAAGAGCTTCCCGCTCGATCTCCAACTGCATCGT
>JBJMGL010000050.1:0-21133 GCA_045807985.1 Bryobacteraceae bacterium | reverse complement strand
TTTTTTCAAGCGAGTTTCAGTCGCGACCGAACCTACCGGCTTTCAGCCGGTAGTCGTTTAGTAGGCAATGTTCTCGTCGTGCCCTACTTGGATTTTAGTACAACAGTTTTGTACAACTTCGATAAAATGAAGATATGCAGGTTACTTCCGCATACGCCAAAGCGAACCTTCCCGAGCTACTGAAAACCGTTGAGAGGGGCGAGACAGTTCAGATCACACGTTACAACAAACCGGTCGCGAGCCTCGTTCCATATACGGCGTCGCAAGATACGCGACCCAAATTGGGCACTGCGCCGAGTTCGGTCAAGATCGTCGATCCGGACTGGGCCAAACCTCTCACACGGCAACAGATGAACGATTTGATCGAAACGGGATCGTACTAATTGGCAAGATCCTACCTCGTTGACACGCAGACCTTAATCCTGTCTTTTCTAACTCCCGACAAGCTTCTTAGGAAGGCCCGGAGCATCATGGAGGATGGCAGCGTTGAGCGTATTCTTAGTTCAGTCTCGATTGTGGAAGTGGGTATCAAAAGCGGGCTCGGCAAACTAGAGATTACAGAGGCTGAGTTACAGATGGCGATTCGAGACCTTCAGCTCAAGGTCATTCCGTTCCCGGCAGCGCATGCCTTCGGGCTATTTCGACTTCCGCAGCGGACTGATATGTTCGACAGAATGCTTATTGCAACTGCTCTTGCTCTGGATGCGCCGATTATCAGCGGAGATCGGGAGTTTTCGCGCTACGAAGGGCTGAAAGTAATTTGGAAATAACGGCCGTGTTTGTAAGCGTCACAGTAATTAACAGAGCCGAGACATGCGCGTCTCATATTACTCGGGACGAGCAGAGCACACAAGTCTCTGGGGAGTCAGTCCAGCCGAGTACCAACACATTCTTTATTGTTTGCAAAAGCAAAGTGTGGTTTAAGCAATTACTATTGATAAAACCGGATTGGCTTCTTTCCTGATAATGCCGCATTCGTGGCACTACGGCAAGAATAGCGTGTTAAACGCTTGGTTTGCAGGCGTGAATTACAAATCCGCTGGAGTAGTATTCGTTTAGGTATCGGGAGGCTGCGATGGAAGCCAGCTTGTCCTATGATGGAGGCGGGCGTTTTCATCAAAAATCGATGGGGCAGGACGCGATCAAATTGTACGTGGATTACAACAACAAACCTCACCTGGAGGTATACGACTCACCCGGTAAATCCGTTGTTTATGATTGGAGGCTCCCGCAGTAAAGCTTTTGCCTTTAGCAAACGTTCGCCTGTTAAACCTCCGAAAAGCTGTTAGTTCTCTCAGGTCCACTCCGAAGGGTCAAGCGCATCCAAAAACCGGGATCAATAAAGATCTCAATCTTTACTCCTGGAGAAACGGATGTCAAACAAAGATAAGAAGGCCGACAACAAGCTGCAAGGAAGCGGCGGCGATCAGGGCGGAAGCTCGAAAGGCTCGAGCAAAAAAGAACAAGGCCGTAAAAGCAGCGGCAACAAAAAAAGCGGAACCTAAACTATAGCTCCATACCGGTTGCTGCTGCTAACAAATGGAGGCGAAAATAACTTACCAGCGATACAATCACTGGGAAGTTTATGCTACACCGCCTCCTTCTGTTGATTCCCCTTCTCCTCGCCCAATCACCATCCGCCGCCGACCTCACCGGTCACTGGCTCTACACCTTTCAAACTCCCGACGGCCAAACTCGCGAAACTTCCCTTTGGTTGACAACAAAAGGAAGCGCCTTCACCGGCTACATGTCGCAGTTCGGCAACGACGAGCCCATCACCGACGGCCAGATCACCGCCGATAAAATCTCCTTTGTCATCATCCGTGACAACTTCGGCGAAATCCGCCGCATAGAGTACACCGGAAGGCTCAACGGTGACACTCTAACCGTCTACGCTCCCGGACCTCCCGGCAAGCCCAGGCGCGAACTCGCCATGAAGCATGTTTCGACGGAAGCACCCAAGCCCTTGCCGCCGCCCCCGCCGAAGATTTCGTTGCCGCCCGCAAAAGAAGTACGAAGCAACGGTTTAGCAAAAACTCCGCCTATGGGTTGGAACAGTTGGAACAAATTCGCTGGCCGCGTCTCTGATCAACTCATCCGTGAAACCGCCGACGCTATAGTCCGCAGCGGCATGAAAGACGCCGGATACATTTATGTCAACATCGATGACACCTGGGAAGCGGAACGTGATGCCGGAGGCAATATCCTGACCAATAAAAAATTCCCGGACATGAAAGCATTGGCCGACTACGTCCACAGTAAAGGTCTGAAGATCGGTATCTACTCCTCACCCGGCCCCAAAACCTGTGCCAACTTTGAAGGCAGTTTCAAACATGAGGAGCAAGATGCCAAGCAATACGCCGTCTGGGGTTTCGATTATCTTAAATACGACTGGTGCAGCGGCAGCCGTGTTTACGACTACCACTCCATGCAAGCTGTCTACGCCAAAATGGGACAAGCATTACTAGATTCCGGCCGTCCCATCGTATTCAGCCTCTGCCAATACGGAGTACTGAAAGGACCCCAATGGGGTGCGGAAGTCGGCGGCAATCTCTGGCGCACCACGGGCGATATCCGCGACACCTGGGATTCCATGTCGCACATCGGCTTCGATCTCCAGGCCGATCTGGCCCCTTACGCCGGACCCGGCCACTGGAACGACCCGGACATGCTGGAGGTCGGAAACGGAGGCATGACCGACGCTGAATATCGCACCCACATGAGCCTCTGGAGTCTCCTCGCCGCGCCCTTGCTGGCGGGCAATGACCTCCGCAGCATTCCACCCAATATCAGCGAAATCCTGCTCAATAAGGAAGTAATCGCTATCGATCAGGACGGGCTCGGCAAGCAAGCTACCCGCGTCTCCAAAGAAGGCGATCTCGAAGTCTGGGCGCGCCCACTATCAGATGGCAGTCACGCCGTTGGTCTTTTTAACCGTGGTTCCGCTGCCGCCAGAGTCACTGCCCGCTTTGCCGACATCGGAGTAACGGGCAAATGTAAAGTCCGTGACCTCTGGGCGCACGCCGACCGAGGCGAAGCAGCGGATACTTACACCGCCGAAGTCCCTTCCCACGGAGTCGTCCTGCTCAAACTGAAGTAGCGTAATTATCGCCCCCAATACCCCGGATAATAACGGTGCCCATAATACCGGGGACCCACCCAGTACGCCCGAGGATGCGGCCGCGGTGCCCAATACCCGGCGCGCCAGTAGTACCGGGGACCTACCGGATAGTAATATCCAGGCACCCAAGCGTAACCCGGGCCCGGAGCAACCGGCGCGGCATAAGCCGCAACCGGAGGTGGGGGTGGCGGCGGTGCATAATATCCAGGCCCATACCCACCCAATCCGATTCCAAAGAACACACGGCTACCCGCGAACATCGAGCTGCCAGCCAATAAAAGCAACGCCAGCAATTTCGTCTTCATAACAATTCTCCTCCTCAACTCATCGCCGCTTCAGCGGTCTAGCTTTCCTATCTGCATCTGCCATGCCACTCGTAAACCATTGATTTGGTGTTACCATTGACTCCGTACTGGTGTCTCCCCACCGTGGGCGGTGCTTTTAAGCCACCCTGGTCCCTGCCCTGATGACGCCTGGCAAAGAGGCACAACGTTGAGGAGTGAACTAAAACCGGAAAATAGTCCGCGGGGAGCGTGCCACCTTTGAAATTGCACCTTCAAAGCTGGCAACAACCTGTACTTATATGATAAGTTTTTGCAGCATCAGGACGAAAGACCTCAGATTGTGGGGCGCATCAAGCTCTAAACTTTTATGCTCACTCGTCGAGAAGCCTTGCAAACCATTGGCGGCGGTGTCGCCCTGGCCTCCTCATCTTTGAGCCAAAGCTCGAACAAGAAGCACGTCATTGTAGCTGGCGGCGGCATTGCCGGATTATGCTGCGCATATGAATTAGCGCGGCGCGGCCATACCGTAACAGTTCTGGAAGCCTCGGACCGCGTCGGCGGTCATGTCAAGACGGTACGCGATAACCTGCCTGATGGCCTTTATGTCGATGCAGGCGCGGAGCAGTTTACAAAGCCCGGCTACGAACTTTATTGGTCATACGTGCGGGAGTTCGATCTGCCCTATATTCAGGATCACCGGCGCGAACATATGCTCCGCTGGATCGGCAACCGGATGTATTCAGAGGAAGAGCTAACCGAGCCTCGCATTCTGTCGGGATTTGGATTCAACGGACGCGAGATTCAATTTCTGCGGCGGCATCCGTGGTGGGAATTGCCGAGTATTTATTTCGACAAGTACACCAGCGCCTTTGAAGATGAATACCACCCGTTTGACGCCGGGCTGAATGAGCTGGATTCGATCTCCACCAACGACTTACTGCGGCGGGAAGGCGCTTCAGACGCTTTCATCAAATTCGCAGGCGGCAAGGGATCTGCGCTGCACGCGGTTTGGCACGCGGCCATCTTAAAGCGGCGTGGGGTCCCCTTATGGCCGACGCAGGTCTTTCGCCTGAAGGGCGGCAATAGCCTCCTTCCCGAAACCTTTGCGAAGCGGTTAGGCAATGCCGTTAAAACGGGGTGCCCTGTCAGGAGCATCTCTCATGGAGATTCGGGCGTAACTGTTCATTATCGGGAAGGAGGCGAAAACCGGCAGATCGCTGGAGACTATCTCGTCTGTTGCATGTCCGCCGTGATGTTGCGGCGCATTCCCATCACGCCAGCGCTTTCAGAAAGGAAGCGCTGGGCGATTGCCAATGTTCCCTACTACTCGGCAACCAGGCCCGTCCTCTTATCACAATCGAAGTTCTGGCGGGACCAGAATACGAGTATCAACGTCGAGTTTTATCAGCCTGAGCTGGAGCATGTCTGGTCCATGGCCGATGATGTCCATACGAATTGTGGTTTGATTGTAGGCACCGCGCAGCCAGGAGTATCAGCGGAGAAAGCGCTCGAAGCCTTTCGCGCCAGGTACCCCGGTAAGCGTGATACGATTACAAAACCCATGATCATCGACTGGTCGCACGACCCGTGGTCGATGGCTTGCGAAACCACGAGTTACCGTCCGGGCGAATTGCGCCGGTTCTGGCCCGCCTCCATCGAACCCGAAAAGCGCATCCACTTTGCCGGTGCCTACTGCGATAACCTCAATTGGGGCCAAGAAGCCGCTACCCGGTCGGCTGTCCGCACAGCCAAGCTGATCGATTCCGCCTGAGAGATTCACCATGCCCAAACTGGAAACGCCTTCCATTAGAGAAACATCAGTGCTGCGTACACGCGAGACTGATAACTCATCCGGAGCACTGCCTGTTACGAGAAACGTTGCCGTAGATGCTTACCGGGGCTTCGTCATGCTGTTGATGATGGCCGAAGTGCTGCGCTTGGCGGCGGTGGCCAAGTCGTTTCCGGACAACTGGATCTGGCAAATCCTTGCTTATAACCAAAGCCACGTGGAGTGGGCGGGCTGCTCGCTTCATGATCTGATTCAGCCATCCTTCTCGTTCCTGGTGGGCGTAGCCCTGCCGTACTCCATTGCGAGCCGCCTTCGTAAGGGCGTGACCTTCCGGCAAATGTTGCCGCATACGATCTGGCGCTCGTTTCTTTTAATTGCGCGGGGCATTCTCTTGCGCTCGCTCCATAGTTCTCAGACTTACTTCACATTCGAGGACACTCTCACGCAGATCGGACTCGGTTATACCTTTTTGTTTCTGCTCGGGTTCCGTTCTCCACGCTGGCAATGGGGAGCCTTTACGGCCATCTTGTTTGGTTACTGGCTTGCCTGGGCGCTCTACCCCGTTCCGGGTGCCGGGTTTGACTACGCTTCGGTGCGTGTTCCAGCAAATTGGAGCCATAACTTTTCCGGCTTTGCTGCTCATTGGAACAAGAACGCGAACCTGGGCACAGCTTTCGACCAATGGTTCCTGAATTTGTTCCCGCGCCAATCGCCGTTTGTAGCGAACGAGGGTGGCTATCTGACTTTGAGCTTCATCCCCACGCTCGCGACCATGATCCTCGGGCTGATTGCGGGGAGATGGCTTCGAACGTTTGCCCCCTCTATCCCGTTCCGCCGCTTGGTCATGGCAGGCGTGGGGGGAATCCTGATCGGTTTGGTGTTTCACTTTACCGGAATCTGTCCCATCGTCAAGCGCGTTTGGACTCCCAGTTGGACCTTGTTCAGCGGAGGAGCCTGCTTCTTATTGCTGGCCGGGTTTAGCTGGGTCATCGAGTTAAAAGGCTACCGCCGCTGGGCTTTCCCCCTGGTGGTGATCGGTATGAATTCGATTGCCGCTTATTTGATCGCGCATCTGTGCGAGGAATTCCTCATGAAATTATTTCGTACTCACCTGGGTGACACACCCTTTCAGCTCTTCGGGCCAGCGCTCGAACCGCTACTGCTGGGCGCTGCCGTACTCGCGACATACTGGCTGATGCTCTTCTGGATGTATCGGCGCAAGATCTTCCTGAGGATTTGAAAAGAAGCGTTGCCCGTTTTTCCGTTAATCGGCGCGAAGAGCAATCATGGGATCGATTCTCGATGCTCGACGGGCAGGCAGATAGCCGGCGGCCGCCGCCACGCTCGTGAGCACAATCAACATGCCCGCAAACGTCACAGGGTCCGTTGGTGTTATCCCAAAGAGCAGTCCTCGCAAGGCCCGCGTCAGTGTGGCGGCCGCCGCTGTACCCAACAGCAGTCCGGCTGCGGCCAATAGCAAAGTCTGCAGCAGGATGGTCTTTTGCAAAGCTCCCGGTGAAGCGCCGAGCGCCATGCGAATGCCAATCTCCTGCGTGCGTTGTCCCACCGAGTACGAAATCACCGCATAGATACCAAGCGAGGCCAGCACCAAGGCGAAGAGCGCGAAGCCCGACAGCAGCAATACGATAAAACGCCGCGGGGAAACGGCTCGATCAACAACCTGCTGCAACGCGTGAAATTGCTCCTTTGGCAGACCGGGGTTGAGCGGCAACAAAACTCGTCGCACGCTGGAACTCAAAGCACTCTCGTCCAACCGGGAGCGCACGACCAGATGGACGGACCCATAATCCGGAACCTGCCGGATCGGAAAATACATCTCGGCACCGGAGGCCTGTTCGAGCGCCAGATGCCGCACGTCATCCACAAATCCCACAACGCGCCTCGCTTTGCCGGGTCCAGCATCTATCAGCCGCCCCAGCGGGTTTTGTCCCGGCCACAGTTGACGCCCCAATGTCTCATTGATCAGAATTACCGGCTCGCTTGCCGCCGTATCGCGCTCACTGAGGTCACGGCCATCTTTCAAGGGGATACCCGCTGCTTTCAGATAGCCATCGGTTACGACATGGACAAAAGCGGATGGATATTCGCCCCGCTTGTAGACCACGCCTTGAGCGGCGGCGCCCCAGGTGCGATTACGCCCTAGCGGGAGCGCATCCGTCAGCCCGGCGGCTTCCACGCCCGGGAGCTCGCGCACCCGGCGCAGAAGTTCATTGAAGTAGGCATTCGCCTGCTCGGTGCTGGACGTTTTGGATTTCGGATCGACGCGCAGGACTTGTGCGCTCGGATCGACACGCATGGCGGCAGCGCGGGCGGGCTGGAAGCCGAGATTCACATCCAGTACCCGCAAAAAACTGTGGATCAGCAGTCCGGTACCGACCATCAGCACGCAAGCAAAAGCGATTTCGGAAACCACCAGCGCGCTACGAATCCAGGCGTGCCTGCGCGAATCGGTGGAACCGCGATGCTGATCTTTCAATGCATCGTTTACCCGCAACTTTGGCACTTGCAGCGCCGGCACCAGCCCGAAAACCACACCGCTCACAACCGCCAGCACGAGAGTGAACAGGAGAGCGCCGAAGTCAAGGCGGACATCGGCCAGCAGCGGAATGTTGAAGGTTGTCAGCCTCGCTAAGGCCCGCGTGCCTGCAAATGCCAGACTCGCGCCCAGCGCCGCTCCGCAGAACGACAATAGGAGGCTCTCGGTCAGGACCTGCCGTATTAACCGCTCCTTGTCTGCCCCGAGCGCGCCACGGATGGCAAATTCTTTTTGTCTGGCGGCGCCGCGCACGAGCAGCAGGTTTGACAGATTCGCACAAACGATTAACATCACGGTACCCACTGCGAATGCCAGGACCAGAAGCGCCGGCCGCAGTCTGCCGCTCACATGCTCCTGTAGCGGGCTGAGCTGCGGTGTGATGTTGTTCCCTCTGTGCGGCTCACTCGAAATGCGGTTGCCCAAAGGGGTTGCTTCCGCCTGCGCACGGGCCAGGCTGACGCCGGGCTTTAACCGCCCCACCACCGAAATCGTGTTGCCCCAGCGATCCGTCTCCGGCGTCAGGGGAAAGGCAAAGTAAAGATCCATGTGCGTGCCCGGCGCAAATACCGATCCAAAATCGAAGGAGGCCGGCAGCACGCCGATCACATGGACAGGCTCATCGTCCAGCGTGAGGGAGCGTCCCACAATATGCGGATCGGAAGCAAAGCGCCGTTCCCACAATCCGTGGCTGAGCAATACCGCTTTGGGGCCGTTCCACTTGCATTCCTCTGCCGAGAATAGGCGGCCGATCTCCGGCTGCACTCCGAGAAGCGGGAAGAAATTTTGGGAGACCGGAAGCGCGTTGAGCCGCTCGATTTCACCCTTTACCTGCAGCCTGCTATCGCCCACGCCGTAGAACGCGAAATAAGCTGCCATATCCGAGAAGGAATGATTCCGCTCCTTGAAAGAGAGATAAGGCAGCACCTGGAGCGTCTGAGAGGAGAGACCTTCCTCTGGCGGCGCGTTCGCGACCCATGCTAGCCGCTCGGGGTCGTGAAACGGCAGCGGGCGGACCAGCACGGTGCTCAGAACGCTGAAAATTGTGGTGCTGGCGCCGATTCCCAAAGCAACGACCAGGATGGCAAATGCCGTGAAGCCCGGCTCGCGCCGCATGGCACGTAGCGCGTAGTGGAGGTCCTGCAGCAGGCATTCGAGGAATGGGAGTGAGCGCGTTTCGCGATGGATCTCTTTCGCGGTCTCCCAGCCACCAAACCGGATCATCGCTTGCCGCCGCGCCTCCTCGGGGGACAGCCCTCGGGCAATCTGCTCGTCGATGGCGAAGGCAAGGTGGGATTGCAGTTCAGCATCCAATTCGCGATCTTGGCGCGTCCTCTGAAAGAACGAAGCGAGGCGGTTCAGAAACTCACGCATTCGATTTCCCCTCCGGGGCAATAGCCAGCACCCGCGCCATGACGTCTGACAACCGTCGCCAGTACGCCATATCATCGCTAAGGCGGGTACGCCCCTTGGCTGTGATCGAGTAAAACTTGGCTTTGCGGTTGTTGTCGGAAGTTCCCCACTTCGCCGCAATCCAACCTCGCTGCTGTAGCCTCACCAGCGATGCGTAGATTGTGCCCTGATTGAGCAGCACCTGATCGCCGCTCACCTGCTCGATGCGCCGGGCGATGCCATACCCGTGCTGCGGACCAAGAACGGAGAGTGTCTGTAAGACCATTACGTCCAGCGTGCCTTGCAATAGATCCAGCTTCGACTCCGCCAAAGCACCTCCTGTGTTACTACCACATCAGAGTATCATTGTTCCTGTTGCGACACCACAGGAATTTGATGATAAAACGCCAATTCCATGCAAGACAAACTGCCATAAGAATTATGCTTTGTCTTGACACTGTCTGGCAAAAGGCTTAGTTTAACTTGATTTCCTTTCCAACCGATCCCCTGCACTTATTTGCGCTGCTGCAAATAGCCTGGCACGCTTGAATTCCTCAATCCAGAGATCACCGGAGCATCTCTGTCACCAACATCTCCGGGTCAGGTAGTCCGTACGATATCGGAAAGTTGTCGAACGCTCAAATTCGACAACGCTGGTTCTGAAGAGCGTTGATTGACTTCGGCAATAAGTTCATATGACCGCATTCTCGCCGCATGGTCGTACATGATATTCACAATCAGAATCTCGTCAACTCCGCCATACTCCCTGGACAGATCACCTAACGCTCTGGAAACGCGCTCCGGCGCGCCTGTAATCAATCGCCTGCCCGGCGGCATGGTGTCCACGCCTAGACCCTCCTGCGCCAGAAACTGCTGCGCTTTCTCGACCGTAGGCACTGGAATCAGCCGGCCCCGGTGCAGTAGTGTCATCATCATCCGCATGCTCGCCGAAAGCCGCAGCGCCTCGTCATCAGTCTCCGCGCAAATCGCCCACGCCGCTACCATCACATACGGTTTGCTTAAACTGGCCGAGGGACGAAACTTTTCCCGATAGTACTCCACAATCTCCGCGCCATTTGCATTAATGAAATCCGCAAACACATACGGTAATCCCAACTCAGCCGCCCAAACTGCACTCTGCAGCGAGGACCCAAGCAAATACGGTTCAGGACTGATGAACGGCGGCCCAGACCAACGGACCTCTCCGAAATACCCCAGCAACTCATCCAACTGCTCTTGGAAATCATCCGGAGCGCGCTGCCGACGATCCCGCTGCAACGCGTAAGCAACATTAGGGCTCGTCCCCGCCGCCCGTCCAATCCCCAAATCGATACGCCCCGGAAACATTCCGCTCAACATGCTGAACGTCTCCGCCACTTTCAACGGACTATAGTGCGGCAACATAATCCCGCCGCTTCCCACCCGTATTCGCGACGTCCTCGCCGCAATTGGCCCGATCAGGACCTCCGGACTAGCGCAAGCCAGCGCAGGCGTGCCATGATGCTCCGCTACCCAATAGCGCCCGTATCCCAGGTTCTCCGCTAACTGCGCCAACTCAATCGTATTCCGTAACGCCTGCCCCGCCGTTGCCCCTTCCGGAATCGGAGACTGATCCAAAATACTTAGCTGCATAATGTTATCTGCCTTTTTTAGACAGAAAAAACTCCCTCCAGGCTGCAAAACACGCCTGATAGTCTCTAAAAGGATGCGTTTACCTGTACTTTTCGCGGCTCTAACTCTGTTTACGAGCTTCTTGGCATCAGGGAAGGATCAAAACACTGACGGCAAGCACTGGGCGGCCTACGGCGGAGGTCCCGACCATATCCACTACACAAAACTGAATCAGATTAACCGTAAAAACGTCGCAAGCCTGAAAATCGCCTGGACCTACGACACTGGTGACGCATTCCGAGGCTCCGAAATGGAGTGCAACCCCATCGTGGTCGATGAAACCCTCTACGCGACCACCCCAAAACTCCGCCTCATCGCCCTTGACGCCGTCACAGGCCAACTAAAATGGAGCTTCGACCCCAATAAAGGCGGTCGTGTGCTAGGCAAGATGCGCAATCGAGGCGTAACTTATTGGGCCAGCCCCGACCGCCAAGACCGTCGCATTTTCTTTGTTTCCCGCCAATATCTGTACGCCGTAAATGCGGCAAACGGCGAGCTTGTGAAAACTTTCGGACAAGGCGGAAGCATTGATCTTCGTGATGATTTAGGCCGCGAGCCCGCGCAACAATCCGTTACCGCCACCACCCCGCCTGTGGTCTACAAAGACCTGCTCATTATGGGCAGCACTGTAGCTGAAACTCTCCCCGCTTCACCCGGCGACATCCGCGCTTATGACGCCCGCACAGGCAAGTTGCGTTGGTCTTTCCACACCATCCCGCATCCCGGCGAATACGGCTACGATACTTGGCCGCGTGATGCCTGGACCTACACCGGCGGCGTGAACAACTGGACCGGCATGAGCCTTGACGCAAAGCGCGGAGTTGTCTATGTGCCAACCGGTTCCGCCTCTTTTGATTTCTACGGCGCAAACCGCCTGGGCAACAATCTTTTCGCTAACTGTATCTTGGCCCTTAATGCTGAAACCGGGGAACGCTTATGGCATTTTCAAACCGTCCATCACGATGTATGGGATCGCGACCTGCCCGCGCCGCCCGCGCTCGTCACCGTTCGCCACAACGGCCAAAAAGTAGACGCTCTCGCCCAAATCACAAAATCCGGATTCGTCTACTTGTTCAACCGCGATAATGGCACGCCACTCTTTCCCATCGAGTCTCGCCGTTATCCAGCCACGGACGTCGATGGTGAAACTTTGGCTGACACGCAGCCGCTTCCTGCCAAGCCCGCTCCCTTTGCGCGCCAGTTCCTCACGGAAGATTTGCTCACTGATCGCACACCCGCCGCGCACGAAGCCGTTCTCCATCGCTTTCAACAGGTCCGCAGCAACGGCCAGTTTACGCCGCCCAGTTTCCAGGGCACGATTATGTTCCCCGGCACTGACGGAGGCGGCGAGTGGGGCGGCCCCGCTTTCGATCCTAAGACCGGCCTGCTTTACGTAAACGCTAACGAAATGGCATGGATTCTGCGTCTCATTCCACACCAGTCCGCCGGGAGCGTCCATAGCGGAAAAGAACTCTATGGGAGCGAGTGTGCCAGTTGTCACCGGCCTGACCGTACCGGCGCGCCGCCAGATTTTCCTTCGCTGGTGAACATCGCTAACAAGCTCAATGAAAGCGAAGTAGAAACGATGATCCGTGAAGGCGGCGCCCGCATGCCGTCTTTTCGCCGCCTTCCGTCAGAGGACATTAAAGCTCTCGTGCGGTATCTCGTCTACAACGAGAATGTAGAACTCGGCAGCAAAGACCGGATGAGCTCTCTGATTGATCTGAAATACGGGATTGATGGCTATAACCGTTTTCTCGACCCCGACGGCTATCCCGCCATCAAGCCACCCTGGGGTACGCTCAACGCCATTAACCTGAATACTGGCGAACTAGCATGGAAAATCCCGTTCGGAGAGTATCCTGCTCTCGTAAAAGAAGGGCTACGCAATACGGGTAGCGAAAACTACGGCGGAGCGGTCGTTACTTCGAACGGGCTGCTCTTCATCGCCGCCACCAGCTTTGACCGCAAATTTCATGTTTTCGATAAACTGACCGGTCAATTGCTCTGGGAAACCACTCTGCCCTTTGCCGGTAGCGCCACGCCTGCTGTCTATACGGCAAAGGGACGGGAGTTTATCGTCGTTGCCTGTGGCGGTGGTAAGTCGCAGGACCCGTCCGGTGCAACTTATGTTGCCTTCGCGCTGCCAACTGGAAAAATTAAATAGTCAAACACTGCCCAGTAATGCTTACTGTGTTTGGATCGTTGCCGGTCTCTTAAGCGTTAGACTCGGTCGGCAGTTTTGAAACCTCAGACTTGAAACATGGCCGCCCTTCGTTTACGATTCCTCACGGGATGCTTCAAATTCCACCCCTTGTGAAACATTAGAAAGTTAGGTTGGATTCGACAGCGTCAGTACGTGGCGGACAGCATCAACAAACCCGCGCCCTCCTTCGAGAACTGCGGTGGCCTTTTCTGCTGAAAGCTCCGCTCCAGGGCCGATATCGTAATCGGCAACGGCCTTGAAGTTATAAGCTTGCGAAAGAAAATCCGCTGGTCCGGCGTGAAGCCCGGATCGTCCTTTGTCAGTCGTAGGAATTCGCTTTGAACGCCTCGATGAGTCTTAACCACCTTGCCAGTGCGCTCGAAAATAACAGCTTGCGCAGCATGGAAGGCAGCGAGATAGGCAGCCCGCCCTGCATCATCGTTAAGACCGACCCCGAGCATGACGTAGCCCCGTTCCAAGTGCTTCTCGGCCTTTTGCAAAATGCAGTCAGCTTCCGGGGTCACAGATGAATTCCTTCCCGCCGAATTTCAAGCATGAGTGGCGACGGCTCCTGGTACGCCGTGACCGGATAGGGTTTCGCATCGAAGAAAACGCCGGTTTCATCGAGAAACTTGACTCGTAACGCCGCTAGCCTGTCGAGTTCGGCCCAACGGTCAGCACTATCATTCATGCCGTTTAAAAACACCGCCACGTCGTAATCGGACTCTGGCCCTGCCTCGCCGCGCGCCTGTGAACCATACAGCACAACGCGCTCTAGCCGCTCCCTATATATTTCGTTCAGGGCATCACGGAATGTTGCGAGAATGAGCTTGTCTCGCGCCGGGGTGGTTCCGTTAGTCATGGCGCTGTTTTTAGCATGGCAGATAACAAGCCGCAATTACCTGCAAGACGTTTGGCGAGTTGGTTACAAAAGACCCTTGGCGAGACATGACGGCTATGCCAGAGCGTGGCGCATGTTGAAATCTGGTCCGATTCTGAAACGTAATGATAGACTGTTGCTCGCAAGGGCGCTTACTTACTGGACACGATGCAGCAACACTGCCGTGCTGTCGTAGTCGCCAGCTAATTTGAGTTGGAGACCGTATTGCGCTAAATACGCTCCGCTCATTTCTGATTGTTTGTTTGCCAGCTTGCCGTCGATTGACTCCAGCTTGTAAACTCCTCGTGAGTCTAATCCTTGAAGGCCAATGGGAGGCACCTCTGTCCGATATTGCTGGGAATGCCGGAAGGCAAACAACACCCCTTCCTTTCCGTCTTTGGACAGATATTGATTGGCCGTTACATCGCTGGTTCGAGGCGAAAGCAACCGGTAAAGGCTGCCCTCCTGCACGGTATTGCGGATGCGTTTATCCAATGCCACCATATCCGTAGCCAGTTTCGTATCATCATCCGTCCATTTGTTCAGATTTGCGCCGATCCCGAGCGCTCCTTGCATGGCGACGAGAAAACGATATTTGAGCGGCGTACTGCGCCCATTCATGTTCGGCACATCAGTTACCCAAGCCGACATAAATTTTGCGGCATAAGCTTGCGAGAATCCTTCCTGAATCCGCAAGCGGTCAAATGCTTCGGTATTATCGGAAGGCCAGACTTCTTCCACTCGCTTCAGGATTTCCAGGTCAACTCGCCCACCGCCTCCCGAACACGATTCAATTTCCAGGTTCGGATGCTTGGCCCGCAGCCGGTCAATGATGTCGTACAAGTTGCGGACATACTGCACCCATAATTTGCGTTGTTCAGCGGGTGATTCTTCCGGCCAGCCCGGCTCGGAAAAGATCCGGTTCATGTCCCATTTGAAATACTTGATCTTGTAGTCGCTGGCGAGCTTATCCAATACGGAGTAGATGTAATCTCGAACCTCAGGCCGCGCCAGGTTCAGCACTAATTGATTACGCAGTTCGCTACGCGGTCGGCCTGGAAAATTCATGACCCAATCCGGGTGCGCGCGATATAAGTCACTGTCCGGATTCACCATTTCAGGCTCGACCCATAAACCGAAGTCCATGCCCAGCTTGTTTACATAATCAATCAGCGGATTGAGACCGTTGGGGAACTTGTCTTTGTTGACAAACCAGTCGCCTAAACCTGCCCGGTCCGTGTTCCGTTTGCCGAACCAGCCGTCATCCATGACAAACAGCTCCACGCCCAGTTTGGCGGCTTTTTCAGCCAGCGCCTTTTGCCCCTGCTCATTCACGTTGAACTCGGTAGCTTCCCAAGAGTTGTAAAGTACCGGGCGAACTCGCGCTTTTGCGCCATGCGGCTCAATATCGGTGCGCTCCAAATCGTGCAACAGCCGTGAAGCCTCGCCAAAACCGTTGGCGGAAAATCCCCCATAAAATTCAGGCGTGTCCAGTGCCTCACCCGGCTTCAATGGATAGGAAAAGTCAAAAGTGTTTAACCCGCCCGTTACGCGCACCTGCTGATAAGGCGTTTGCTCCACGGAAATGCGCCAATTACCGCTCCAAGCCAAAGCGCCAAACCAAACGCTCCCATGCTCCTCGTCGGCTTCGCCGCCATCCACCGCAAACCAAGGATTAAAGTTATGGCCGGTATGCCCTAAGCGGCTTTCAATCACCTTCATTCCTTCGTGGATAGGTTCTCGATTGATTTGCGTCTCGGCTGCCCAGCGCCCGCTTAAGTACGATAAACGATACCCGTCACCTGGCGGCAGGTACCAAGTTGCCGATTGCGCGCTTTCTACCGTGACCGGCTCTTTCGTTCTGTTTCGAATCGTAGAATGCCGCCGGATGATTCCTTCCTCCGGGTACACACGGTAGTGCAGTGTCACTTCAATGTCGTCCCGGATATCTTTGGCGACAATGTCCAAGTCATTCTGTGCAAGGTGGTGCGACTGATAACGGAGCACGAGGTCGCGATTACCATTCGCGCGCATAATCTTCAGTGCTGCTTCATAAAAGCGCGGCCCTCCCCACCCGGCGTACTCCTCATTTTCAAGCATCTGACGCGGATCAAAAGAAGACAGATCACGGTGTTGCCCGGCAGCAGCTATGTCGTCCAGCCGCCATAACGGGCCACCCCAATATAAGTTTTGTAACTGGCCCTCGGGGCTTACTCCGATTGCATAAGAGCTATGGGCCGTACTCAGCAACCAAATCTTGCGCTCTGGCGCATAATGAATTGCTTGTGAATGAACAGAGATTGCAACTAAGAAGAAGAGCAGAACTAACGGAGCAGCACGGCGCATGCTCTCGATTGTTACAAAAGATGTGCGTCATATTATCAGGTATGATGGCGGAAGTTCCCTAATCCACTGTTTCAGAACGGTTTAAGTACGGATCAGTTTTTCTATAACAGTACGTAATAATCCTGAACTTCTACGGGGTTTGCTCAAATACTAGGCGTTATTCCGGTAAACTGGAACATAAGGAAACTATGCAGCTTTCGCCCGAGCATCGTAAACGCGCCGTCATCATCGGGGCTGGACCGGCTGGTCTTACCGCCGCTTTTGAACTTCTGACTAGGACCGATATCGTACCAATTGTACTTGAGAAAAGTGACTACATCGGTGGTATCTCTCGAACCGTAAATTACAAAGGTAATCGGATTGACATTGGGGGCCATCGCTTCTTCTCCAAGTCTGATCGTGTGATGCAGTGGTGGCTCAACATCATGCCAATGCAGGCCATTGATGGCGCCAACACTCAGATCACATACCAGCGTCAGACTACAACCGTGCCGGCGCATCCGACCCCTGCTAATCCGGAAACGCACGAATCTGTCATGCTGGTGCGCAACCGCAAATCGCGCATTTATTTCATGCGCAGGTTCTTTGATTACCCGATTACGTTAAGCGGCGATACTCTCGCGAAGCTTGGAATATGGAAGACAATCAAGATTGGATTCAGCTATTTGCGAGCGCTGATTTTCCCCATCAAGCCCGAAACGAACCTTGAGGAATTCTTCATTAATCGCTTTGGTCGTGAACTGTATCTTACCTTTTTCAAATCCTATACCGAGAAGGTTTGGGGCATCGAGTGCAAGGCAATCAGCGCCGAATGGGGTGCTCAACGTATCAAAGGGCTCTCCATTCTTAAGACCATTACCCACATTCTCAAGAAGATGATGCCGAAAAAGAAGACCAGCATCGCACAGAAAGATGTTGAGACTTCGCTGATCGAGCAGTTCCTTTATCCAAAGTACGGGCCTGGTCAGATGTGGGAAGAAGTTGCCGGCTTAGTGAAGAAACTAGGCGGCGAAATTCTGATGCATTGGGATGTTGAAGAAATTCAACATAATGGCGCTGGCCGCGTAACCGCAGTGGTGGCAAAAAGCACTGACACCGGCGAAACCAAGAATTTCACAGGTGATTACTTCTTCTCGACGATGCCGATGAAGGAGCTAGTGGCGGATCTCACCCCGCCAGCCCCGCCAGAGATTAAAAAGATTTCCGATGGTTTGGTCTATCGCGACTTCATTACTGTTGGTGTTCTTTGCAGCAAGATTAAACTGCGTGAAACGTCGGGTGAGCTTGTTAAGGATAATTGGATCTACATTCAAGAACCAGATGTTCTGGTAGGCCGTTTGCAAATCTTCAATAACTGGAGTCCGTCCATGGTGGCTAATCCAGACCACATTTGGATTGGCCTTGAGTACTTCTGTAATGAAGGCGATTCGCTTTGGAATCGCTCGGATGCAGAGATGATTCAGTTGGCAAAAGAAGAATTGGCTTCCATGAACATCCTAGAGCCTAGTGATATCGTCGATGCTACCGTTATTCGCGTGCCGAAAACTTATCCTGCTTATTTTGGTTCATATGATCGTTTTCCTGAGTTGATCTCTTACGTGAATCAATTCGAAAACCTGTTTCTTGTGGGCCGGAACGGCATGCACAAGTACAACAATCAGGATCACTCAATGCTCACTGCCATGACTGCGGTAGATAACATCATTGCGGACGTTCGCAGCCGCGATAATTTGTGGGCTCTGAATACCGAGCAGGAGTATCACGAGGAAAAAGAGCAGCCGCAAAAGCAAGTGGAAACTGTTGAGAAAGAAAGCGAGGAGGCTGTGGTGGCTTAAGCCATCACCTAGAGTTTGGACATTGAGCCAGAGAACCGGCCGGGTTTTGAATTCATCGAACAGGCAAGTAACGGCTTCAGGAGTCAGGAGAAGAATGGTATGGTGCTGATCCGGTTCCTGGCTCTTGCGGCTCCGGGGCGATCTGTTAGTTTGCTGATCCACTTACGCTCGTACCCCTCTCGGTGTCTTCCTGCTAATTGTGCTGGACTAGCGTCATTCGTAGAGCGTTGCCGATCAACCGCTTCGCACGATTCGGTCGAGTTCCCGAAAGTGTAAGGAATTGTGTGGGAATCGCTCATGGAGTTGCCGCAACAACTTCGCGGCTTCATTCGGGTTGTGATCGCGTAAAGCGGCCACGGCAAGCAGGAGTTTCACGAAAGGCTCCAGATGATAACCGTGTGCGGCGGTTCTTGCCAATCCATCAACTCCCTTATCGCGGTCGACTTGGGCTCCCTTGAGGAGCAGCAGAAACTGGACTGGGGCGATCTTTAGACTCAGAATGTAATTCTCAATACCGGGCGCAAGGTAGGCATCGTAATTGTTGGGGTGGGCGGTAAGCAGGCGCTCGGGTACTCACGTGATTGTTTCGTGTATTCAAGCGGCGTCAGTATTTTCTTTTCAATAAGCGACTCGTAGTCGGCTCGTAAGCCGAGCGCGATCGACTCCGCCGGAAGCGCGTCGGCATCTACCGGTGATTTGGCAAGAGCACGCTTTGCGAGATCATCAGTTTTTCCGAGCTGCTCCATGAACAGCCGCTTCATTTCGAGATCCGGATTGAGCTGCTCGCGGTTGCGGAAGCTTTCATTGTTGACGAAGATCTCTGATTCAAGGGCACCTAACCGAGCGAGTTCCGCGAACAGATATGCTGTTGCCTGGGACGTCGGCCCCATGGCGTTTTCAGGATGCGCCGCTTCCCATCGGGAGATCCGTTGATGTGCCTCTTGAAAGTGCAAGTCGTACATGGCCAGCCAGCCGCTATAGAATTCGTCCGCGGCAGCGCCACCGAGAGTGCAGGCAGCGGTCACGAGAGTCACGCAGAGCTTCAGAGTCGATAAGCGGCTACTCATCTGCCTGCGGTAATTAAGCCGACCCGCTGCGATGGTTTTTGTAATTCCGCGGCCAAGCCGGTATGCAAGAACGAAACGAACTGGTTGGCATCGCGTGTCAAGCCGTCTTGGTGCGCCAGTTGATGGCCGTGCCATCGGTAATGACGTAGTGTGGCAGCGCAACCGTCTCGAATTTTTCCTGTTCAAACTTCTGATTGCGTTCCGACGTAGCATCCGTGCCGTCTGTGTAGAGTTCAAGAAGCACATCATTCTTCAGGGCAGCCGATACTCCGGGTTTGGGGAAGATGTTTGCTTTCATCCAGTGGCAATTCGTACAGGCGTAGCCACTGAACGAGATCAACAGAGGCATACCTTCTTGTTTGGCTTCGGCCAACGCCCCGTTGTAATCGTCTTTTCGCCAAGCTGGTCCAGCGCTGGACACATTCGTCACGCCGGACGATAATGCGAGTCCCAAAAACCTTGCGGGCGTGCTTAGCTTGGAAAATAGGCGCATAGTCTTCCTCTTCGCTGGTTCGCCATCAACTCTGGATCTTCTCGTATGTTGCGCCTACGATCTTGTGCGACTTGTCGCCTTGCAGGAAAACCACAACGCGAAATCCGCTCGATCCAGCGCCTGAAGGCACGGGAATCGCGATGTCCTTGGAGAACGAGGGCCCGCCTTTCACTGTTCCCACTGGGGCAAACGCGCGCACGACTGCTACGTGGGTAAGGGAGCGTCCGCCGTTCTCTGCGCCCCGACATTGGACTGCACCTTATTTTCAGCGAGCGCGACGTAAACTGTGGCCCGCCCATCGGCCCCGGGCAGATCCGCCGAGGTCAAATGAAACTTGATCCGATTGTCATTGCGAACGGCGTTCGCAAGCGTCAGGGCAGCTTTTTGGTCACGCGTGGTTGCCTCGACCGCGTTCCGGATTTCGACTGCGTTACCGCCTACCGTTTCCCGCTGGCCGTCTACGACCACTTGCGGTGTATACACGCTATCAAGCCCAAAATGCTCAGCGTACAACCGCTGTCGCGTGCTGAACAACCTCGACGAGTACGGATCTACCCAACCACCGCTGTTCCAATAATCAACGTGTTCGCTCAGCACAACCAGGTCGGCACCGCTGAAGGGCTGTTTCTCGTCCAGCGACTGCAACAGCCGGTCCGCAGGTGGGCAGCTTGGCAACCCTCCGAGGTAAACAACTCCAGTACAACGGGCGCCTTCGAACTGTTGGTGGCTGTCTTTGCGTGAATCCACACACCTAAAACTCCCGTTTGTACGACCAGTAGGGCGACTCGTATCAGTGTTCTTCTCATGGTTGCGTTCTCTTTGCCTTCAGACCGTCCGTTCCCTCGCACTCTTCGAGGTTGGAAATCTTTGTCCTCTATGCGGAAGTTCGTAAAGAAAGTAAGAAAGTCACGATACACGGCGTCGAATTGCTCGACTAGCTATCGCGACGAGCAGTCCAGTTATCATTCCAAGGAGCGCAATTCCGACATGCCAGACGAGAATATGCCAGACATTTAGATTCGGGCAATGTACCTCGAGGCGAGCATGCCGGCGATCGCGCCGACTACCCGAGGCGACAAAATCGCGCCGCGGCGTAAAATCAACCAGAACACCAAGGCTGCCGGAATCGCGTAAGGCACGCCGGCTTTCAAGCATGCTTCGCCGGCGTGCAGAAAATGGGAGCCTATACGCACTTGGAATAGGCTCGCTACCACCACACACAGCAACACAAAGAGGGCAACCGGCAGCAATCCTGGACGGAGCAGCGACTGCTGACTGGGAACCATCTGCCTTCCAGCGAAAAAGCTAAAAGTGCGGCGCTTGCCGCCAGCGTCGCAAAACGGCAATTTTTGCCCCGGCATCAGTACAACCATCCGTACGCTCCGAGATAGGACGCACCCAGGTAGCTGAGTCCCACGAAAATAAGCGCAAATGCCGCGACGAATACCCAGGAAGGAGGCAGTGGGCGCACCGGACGCAAGTCTCAACATCATCT
>JBJMGL010000049.1:0-6690 GCA_045807985.1 Bryobacteraceae bacterium | reverse complement strand
GCGTCTCCAAGCTCTAAAAAATATTCCGCCCGTTTTGCGCATCGTGTGGGACTCCGGTCCTTACGTCGTCGCTCTGGGTTTGTTTTTCCGCGTGCTTGTTTCCTTGGTGCCCGTCAGCGCCGCCGCTGTGTCAGGCCGGATTGTGGATGTCATCAATAATATTGTCAGGCAGAATGGCCAGCCTACTCAGCAACTTTGGTGGCTGGTGGCAATTGAATTCGGGCTTGTGATGGCCGGGAACGTGTTCGGTCGTGCCATCGATTACTACGATCGAGTTCTGGCTGACCGGTACACACGGCATGTCAGCATCCAGGTGATGGAACATGCCTCATCGCTGGACCTGCAGACCTATGAAGATCCCGTCTTCTATGATCGTTTGGAGCGCGCCCGTGTGCAGGCGACCGACCGCCTGGGCATGATTCAGTCCATTGGCCGTTTGTTCCAGCAAGTGATCACGACGGCGGCACTCTCCGCTGCCATTCTTTGGTATTCTCCCTGGCTGCTTCTGCTGCTGGTCGTCTGCCTGATTCCGGCATTCCTTGGCGAGAGCCACTTTGCATTTTTGAACTATGCTTTGAACTTCCGCCAGACTCCCGTTAAACGGGAACTCGATTACTTGCGTCAAGTGGGCGGCAGCAAGGAGGCCGCAAAGGAATTAAAACTATTTGGCCTGAATCGATTCCTGACAAACCGTTTCACAACTCTTTCCAACCAGATTCTTGATCAGAACCTGCGGCTTTCCCGCAGCCGGTTGATTGCGGCTTCTCTTCTTTCTTTTCTGAGTACGGCGGGATATTACAGCGCTTATATATGGGTTATCTATAAGACAGTCACGCGCCAGCTTAGTATCGGACAACTCACCTTTCTGACGCAGACCATTATGAATGCGTCCAATAACATTTCGCAGATCTTTTCCACGCTGTCGGGCATTGCGGACCAGGCGCTTTTCCTGACTGATCTGCTGGCCTTTTTTGAGATGCGTCCCACCGTGGTTTCGAAGCCGAATGCGCTTCCCGCGCCGCGGCCTATTGTTTCGGGATTTGAGTTCCGGAATGTATCCTTTCGATATCCAGGCACCGAACGCAAAGTTTTGGACCGCTTAAATTTCCGCCTCGAACCAGGTGAGCGCATTGCATTGATCGGCCAGAACGGGCAGGGCAAAACGACGATTGTGAAGCTCATGACACGCTTGTACGATCCGACGGCCGGTCAGATCCTGCTGGATGGCGTTGATCTGCGCGATTACAGCATTGAAGATCTCAGTAAAGAGATCGGAGTGATATTCCAGGATTTCATGCGATATGAGATGACCGCGCGGGAAAACATTGCGGTCGGCCGGATCGAGTACATAAACGACACTGACCGCATCATCTCCGCCGCTGAAAAAAGCCTTGCCGACGGCGTGATCGCGAGACTTCCCCGGCGTTATGAACAAATGCTGGGCCGACGGTTTGAAGGGGGCGTTGACCTTTCCGGCGGCGAGTGGCAAAAGCTTGCCCTTGGCCGCGCTTATCTGCGAGAAGCCCAAGTTCTTATCCTGGATGAGCCCACGGCGGCCCTCGATGCCCGCGCCGAATATGAAGTATTCGAACGTTTTAACGAGTTGACGGAAAGTAAAATGGCTCTTTTTATCTCGCATCGTTTTTCCACGGTCCGCATGGCTGAACGGATTATCGTACTCGAAAACGGCGCAATTGCCGAAGAAGGAAATCACGACCGTTTAGTTTCTCGCGGCGGGCGCTACGCTGAAATGTTTGAGTTGCAAGCGTCAAGTTACAGATAGAGCTACTGCCTAATTAATGCCTGAGCCCTTCACCCAATTAAAAATTGATCCAGTAAAACTGGACCTTCACGGCCTGAGTGAAGCTGAACAGGGAGAATTGCGCAGTGAGGCCATCCGTGCCGCGCGCTCTGCCGGGTGGCTCCCTGGAAAAGGCCTTTCCGGAAGACCGAAGGAGCTTTTTCGTGACAGCGTGCAAGAGTTTAAGCGGCTGAAACAGGCAGTTTTCCAGGAACAACCCGATGAGTTATCCGAAGATCTCCGAACGCTTTATGACAACTTTCGCCTGATTGACGCGGTGATCAGCGATTTGACGGATTCCACGAAGTTCCTGTCCAAGTTGCCGCAAGTTCGCACAAGTACCGAGGAGGCGATTCCACGCGCGATTGTGTTGGCTCGCGCCTTGCTCCTTGCTTCAAAAAACCGGCTTACGGTCCCGGCTTTCTCCTTTTTCATTGAATCTGTCCAGGAAGTAGAGCCGTTACGTCTGGCTGAACTGTGGGGGATGTTGCCCGCTCTGAAACTGATCTTGCTCGGGAATTTAGCCGATGCCGGATTCAAGGCTCTCCATGCTTTCCGTGGGGGCGGCCCCCAAGCAACGTCACACGAAATTGGCCGCTTCGTTACCGGGTTACGGTTAATTGGTGACCTTGACTGGAAAGAAACTCTTGAAAAGTTGTCGGTCGTTCACCGGATTTTGTGTCTTGATCCGGCAGGCGTCTATCCCAAGATGGATTTCGACAGCCGTGAGATGTACCGTCAGGCGATTGAAAAAATTGCTCCGCACTCCGATGTTAGTGAGATTGAACTTGCCCGCCGCTTAATTAATACCGCGCAGGCAGCAAGAACGAGCCGTTCGATGCCCGTGGCGCTTCGTGACCGCCTGCTGCATGTTGGCTATTACTTAGTTGATGAAACGGGCGGACGAGAGTTTTTACACTCGGTCGGTTACAGGCCTCCTATATCCAAGGCTGTTCAACTGCTGTTTCACCGCTTTCCCGATGAAGTCTATATTATCGGCATCGAGCTAGTCACGCTGGCTACGGTTGTTACCCTCATCATGAGCCTTGTGCGCAATCATGATGCTCTTGGTTTAATCGTAAGCGCTTTCCTTCTGCTGATACCAGCGACACAGGCGGCAGTCGAGTTAATCAATTACTTCGTAACAGCGGTGCTCACTCCGCGACCGTTGGCTAAGTTTGATTTCAGTAAAGCGGTCGATCCTTCGTGCGCCACCATGGTTGCCATACCGACTTTGCTGATCAATGAGAAGCAGATTCATCAACTGGTCGATGATCTCGAAGTCCGCTATTTGGTGAATCGCGATCCCAACATTTTTTATGCTCTCTTGACTGATCTTCCTGATAGCGCGGAACCTCCTAGCGAGCGGGATGCGCGTATCGACCTTGCAATTCGCTTAATTGATGACCTGAACCGGAAATACGGAAAAGATCCGTACGGGGGATTCTACTTATTTCACCGGCATAGCGTTTACAATCCGCGCGAGGGCACCTGGATGGGTTGGGAGCGCAAACGCGGCAAGCTTCTTGACTTGAATCAAATGCTGCGGAAGGCTTACGATCCCTTCCCGGTGAAAGCTGGTGATCTGTCGCGCTTGCCATTCATCCGATATGTTCTGACGCTCGATTCCGACACGCAGCTTCCACGCGGCTCCGCGCAACGCTTGATTGGCACCATTGCTCATCCCTTGAACTGCGCCTTGGTCGATCCGAAGTTGAACATTGTCACGAGGGGCTACGGGATTATGCAGCCTCGTGTCGGCATCAGTGTCCACTCCGCGACACGCTCCCGGCTGGCAAGCATTTATTCCGGCCAGACTGGGTTTGATATCTACTCGCGGGCGGTTTCCGATGTTTACCAGGATCTTTATGGCGAGGGCATCTTTACCGGCAAAGGGATTTACGATGTCGATGCGCTTCGTCAAGTTCTGGAGAAACGCTTCCCTCGCAATGCGCTGCTCAGCCATGACTTGATCGAGGGCGCTTATGCGCGCGCTGGACTGATCTCCGATATTGAAGTAATTGACGACTACCCTTCTCATTACAGCGCCTACAATCGCCGCAGACATCGCTGGCTGCGAGGCGATTGGCAGATTGCGCGCTGGATTTTTGGGCGCGTGCCGGATGAGTCAGGCCGGCTTGTTCCCAATCCCATCTCGCTGATCTCGAAGTGGAAGATCATTGATAACCTGCGCCGGAGCCTGGTTGAGCCAGCCACTTTTTTGCTTTTAGTATGCGGCTGGTTTGGATTGCCGGGAGGACCAAGCTTCTGGACGCTTGTCACGCTGGCTTTGCTGTTTTTGCCAATTTACTTCCGCCTGGTTTTCTCCTTGTTCCGTGCCGCCATGCAGCGCAAGTGGGATACCGCTCGCGAGTCCTTTCTCGACTTTCTTACCTCACACGTCAGCATTGCTTTAAACATCGCGTTTCTTGCTCATCAGTCGCTGGTCGCGCTGGATGCAATCATTCGTACCATGATTCGCAGCACCATTACGCATTCCCGGCTGCTGGAATGGGAGACGGCAACCGAAGCCGAACTCGGCATCAGAAAACGCACGCCTGTCGATATTTATCTGGATTGGATGCCTTTGCTGGCTGCTGTTCTCGCGGTGGCGTTGTACTTCAAACCGCAAGCTGCTCCGTACGCCTTGCCCTTCATCATCACATGGTTTTGCTCCAAGCTGATTTCAAGTTGGCTGAACCGTTCTCCCCATTCGGAGAACGCTGAACTTCGTCCAGGCGAGCATCGATTTTTGCGCGTGGTTGCGCTTCGCACTTGGCGCTATTTCGCTGAGTTCAGCAATGGGAAGAACAATTGGTTGATACCGGATAATGTGCAGGAAGAACCGTATCGTTTGGCGGAGCGCATGTCGCCTACCAACTTAGGGCTTCTTTTCAATGCCCGGCAGGCGGCAGTCGAGTTTGGCTATCTTACCGTTTCTGAATTTGTCGCGCAAACCGAAAACACACTGCAATCCTGTTTGAAGCTGCCTCGTTACCATGGACACTTCCTGAACTGGTATAACAACATTACCCGGCAGCCGCTTGCGCCCTTGTTTATTTCCAGTGTTGACAGCGGCAATCTTGTTGCTTCTCTCTGGAGCCTGAAGCAAGGATGCTTAGAACTGCTTCGTGAACCCGTGTTTCGCCAAAATACTCTCTCCGGATTAGGCGATCATTACACGATTGTGGGCGGCAAGGGCGCTTTAGCTGAGTTCAAACGTATCTCTGCCGGCCGTGATCCCGCTACCTGGCTGCCGTTGTTATTCGGAGATTCCGATCCCCATTCGATCCCCTCGAATAGCGCCGGTTCCAATGGGCAGGCTTGGTGGTCCGCCGAACTTCGTAACCGGATTTTGGCTTTGCAAAAAGAGGTTCGAGATTTTGCTCCGTGGCTTCAGCCTGAGTTTAAGCCGCTTCGCGAGATCAGCAATTTTGAATTGGACTTGTCGCTGAACTCTCTTATCCCAGGAAAGGCTGAGTCTTTCTATAGGGAACTTGACCGCAAGCTTGGGGCTTTGGAGACAAATCCCATGATTGCCCGGCTTCGGGAAGAGTTGCCGGCCTGCCGCGAGCGATTGGGCATGTTAGCGCTGCGGCTGAGAAGCTTGGCGGACGAGTGTGATCGCTTAGCGCGAGAGATGAATTTCGAAATGCTGGTCGATGCGGATCGCCGCTTGCTTTCCATTGGGTATGACGTGACAAAGCAGGAACTGAATAAGTCCTGTTACGACCTGCTGGCTTCGGAATCCCGCACTGCTACGTTTATTGCTGTTGCGAAGGGCGAAACTGTCCAGGAAAGCTGGTTCCGACTCGGACGACAGCACACGCTTTGCGAAGGAGAGAGAGTTCTTATTTCTTGGACCGGCACTATGTTCGAATACCTGATGCCGTTGATTTGGGAACGCTCTCACCCCAATACGTTGTTGGACCGGGCTGTGAGGGCGGCGGTTCGCGCCCAACAAGGATACGCCAGAGCGCGCCGCGTGCCCTGGGGTATTTCGGAAGCAGCTTACAGCAAAACCGATGCGGAAGGAAATTATCAGTACCACGCGTTCGGGGTTCCTGGTCTGGCTTTGAGCGTTGCGCGTGAGAATACGTTGGTTATTTCCCCCTATTCCAGTTGTCTTGCCTTACTGGTGGACCCTGCTACCGCGGTGGAAAACTTGATGAGAATGGCGCGTCGCAAATGGCTCAGCCATTACGGATTTTTTGAGTCAATTGATTTCTCAGGTTCCGTCAGGCGCCTGCTTTTTCCACGAAAGCATGTAGTGGTGCGTTGCTGGATGTCCCACCATCAGGGCATGAGTCTCGCGGCGATTTGCAATGTGCTGTACGACTCGCCGTTTCAACGATGGTTTCATGCGGAGCCGCTGGTTCAGGCTAGTGATTTGCTGTTACAGGAGCGTCCGTTGCGCGTTAAGCCGATTGCTGATACGCAGCCGCGCCGCATTCTGTCGTTTGTGCGTAATGGGTTGAAAGGTCCTGCCGCGAAGGCTAAACCTGCGGCTTAATCGGTCCATGCAGGGTTTGGAGCACTTGTTGCGCCGCCCGGTACCCGGTTGCGACGGCTCCATGCACGGTAGCGGCATGGCCGTTTAGTTCTGTTGCTTCGCCTGCGAAGAATAGGGTGTTTTCCACGGGTTGCGCTAGCGCCTTTCGATGGCGAAGCGCGCCTGCCGGAACGTAGCTGTAGGCTCCTCCCGCAAATGGATCATTGTGCCAGTTGTGGAAGTGTGCAGCTTTCACTAAACCCTTTAAATCTTCGGGGGCGTGCCCGGTTAGACGGGATAAGTCTTCGAGAGCTCGTTTCACAATTTCCGCTTTGGGCAGCCCGAGCAGTTTATCAGCATGGGGACCGGCGCTCCAGCCAGTTAGGAGGGGTGCGCG
>JBJMGL010000048.1:0-6809 GCA_045807985.1 Bryobacteraceae bacterium | reverse complement strand
TAGAGACCGTCCGTTAATGCCGCCAAAGAAAGTGGCTTGGGCGAGGTCGGGGAGGCGCAGGTTCGCTTCTCCACTAGTTTCCGGATTCGGCTGCTGGGCTAGAAGCGTTGCTGAATGAAGAAAACAGGATGCGGCGGAGAGGGCAGCGAGTCGAGAGAGGAATAATCGCTTAATGGTCGGCATAGGAATCCTTGTTGGAGCTATTTCATCGAATAAACCAAATTGCCTGAGCGACTAAACAACAAATCTTTCCGCTATACGCGATTTGTTATCGAGGTCTAGTCTCAATCGGTTCTCGTAAAACTGCCGGGTAAAGGAGCTACGAAGCTGTACCATCATCAGTTCAGTGTAGTCGTTGGCTATTTGCGAACTAAATTATAGGGACTAGCCGCGTCCGAGAAAGGGCATCTTTGTGGCCATTACTGTAAGGAACTGCACATTAGCATCCAAAGGCAGGCTGACCATATAAAGCACTGCATCGGCTACGTGCTGAACGTCCATTCGAGGTTCAATCGCCGTCGTGCCGTTTGCTTGCAGCACGCCGTTTTTCATTGGCTCAGTCATCTCTGTGCTGGCGTTGCCGATGTCGATTTGACCGCAGGCGATGTCATGGGCGCGACCGTCCAGCGAAGTACATTTCGTCAGTCCCGTGATGGCGTGTTTGGTTGCCGTATAGGGAGCTGAGTTCGGGCGGGGCGCATAGGCCGAGATAGAGCCGTTATTAATGATGCGGCCGCCTCGCGGGTTTTGGTTCTTCATCATTCTGAAAGCCTCCTGGGTGCATAGGAACGCGCCTGTGAGATTGACGGCTACTACTGTATTCCATTGCTCGATGGAAAGATCCTCCATAGGAACATTGGGCGCGTTGGTGCCAGCGTTATTAAAGAGCACGTCGAGCCGACCGAAAGTTTCTTTAATCTTGATAAAAAGCGCCTGGACAGAATCACTGCGACTCACGTCCGTGGGGAGGGGAATCATTGCTATATCGGAGCGCCTTGCTAAAGCAGCAGTTTGTTGCAGTTCCGCCACACGACGTCCGGCTAACACCACGGAATGGCCTGCTGCTTGCAATGTCAGGCTGACAGCGCGGCCAATGCCGCTGCCCGCTCCTGTTACCAGCGCGATTTTGCCGTTGTTCTCCATATTCACACCAACATCTGAGTGTAGGCGAAGGTGGCGCAGCACTTGCGTTTTATAATTTGGACAGTGTAGGTATGAGCTTTCCGATTCGTGTCCTCGTTGCCAAACCGGGCCTCGATGGGCATGACCGCGGCGCGAAGGTGATTGCACGCGCTCTTCGTGATGCCGGCATGGAAGTGATCTACACCGGCCTCCGGCAAACGCCGGAAATGATTGTGAATGCAGCTCTACAGGAAGATGTTCAAGTGATTGGATTGTCGATCCTGTCCGGCGCGCATAATGCTATTGTGCCGCGCATTATGGAGCTTTTGCGCGAAAAGGAGATGACCGATGTCCTCGTCGTCGTCGGCGGAATCATCCCTGACGAAGATGCGGCGGAGCTTAAGAAGCTCGGGGTAGCGGAAGTGTTCCAGCCCGGAGCCTCGCTCGAAAAGATCATCTGCTTTCTTCGCGATTCAGTGAAGCAAATTGCCTGAGCGACGTCTCAGAGCGAAAAATCATTCGCGTGCCACTGGCTTCAGAAAGAGCCGGGCGCGAGAAGAAAAGGAAATGATGCAAGAAAGACTGAACATCGCCGTGTTCGTCGATTACGACAATATTGAGATTGGCGTGAAATCGACTTTGCGGCGGGAATTTGATGTTTCGCTGCCCTTGGGCGCGCTCAAGGAACGCGGCGACCTCGTTGCAAAGTTCGCATATGCGAATTGGGGAAGACAAGAGGGCGCTACTCGCCAGATGGCCGAGAATGCGGTGCAGATGGTGCAGCGTATCCCATCACCGCGCGGCGACAAGAATGGCGCTGACATTAATTTGGCGCTGGATGCGCTGGAAATGGCGTTTACCCATGCGCATGTGAACGCATTCGCTATTGTGAGCGGCGACAGCGACTTTATTCCTCTGGTCAATAAACTGAAAGAATACGGCAAAACCGTTTTTGTGGTGGGAGGCAAAGCCTTCACCAGCACGATTCTTCAACAGAACTGCCATGAGTTCGTGAGCTATGAGTCGTTGCTGGAAGATGGGGCCAGTATTGTTCCGGTTCCGGCGCCAACGGGAATGCCGGAGCGCCGTGACCGTGGAGAACGTGGTGAGCGCCCAGACCGTAGGGATAAGAGGGACCGCGGACCACGCCCTGCTCCACTAGACCTCACGCAAGCGCTGCCGCTTGTAGAACGCGCTTTGCAGGTATTGGAGAGACGCGCTGTCCAGCCGCAGCTTGGGTTGCTGAAAAGCACCATGCTGCAGCTTGATCCCGCTTTCAGCGAGCGAGCCTATGGTGCCAACAGTTTCTCCGACTTTGTGGAAAAACTGAAAAAGGCTGATTTTGTGAACGTCAGCGGCTCGGGCGGACGCTATATTATTGAGCGGCGCGGTGGACATGCTCCGGAAAAGGCAGCTCCTAAGCCCGAGGAAGCGCTTCCACAGTTGCGCGACATGCTGGAAACGCATCGCATGGAACTGGAAGAAGGAGCTACGGCGGAAGAACTCGAACAATGGATGCAGGAAGAGCACCCGGATTTCAACCTGCCCAAGTACGGCTTCCAGCAATTTTCGGAGTTCTTAAACTACGCGCAGGACAAAACGGTTGTCCGGACAGAGCCGGACGAAGAGCGGGGCATTATTGTACACTTGGGCGCTGAGTTTTACCCGCCCGCCTTGCCGGAACCGGCTCCTGAACCCGTGGTCGAGGAGGAGGAGGATGAGCCGCAGCCGATTGTGGAAGGACAGCCGACCATTTTCGAGCCGAATCCGCCACCGCCAAAACCAAAGAAAACACCCAGCCCGCGCAAACGCGCCGCTGCCGGAGTGACACGACGTCCGCGCAAGCGTAAACCGGAGTAATTACTCCGGCAGCGCCGGCGCAGTATCAAGGATCTCGCGGGCGGCTGTGCCGCCCCGGCTTCGTTGCCAATTGTCCACTTCTTCCTCGCTCCTCCAGGGCGGTAGACTTAATAAAAAATGCCTGGACAGGGCAAACATAAAAGGCTCATAGGTGGAGCGTAAAGCCTTTAACCGGTCCTCCGCAGAGTCCGCATCACTGAACGTTAATCCCGATTCGGAAAGCTGGCGCTCTAATTGCGTAAACTCATCCGAGGGCAAACGATCATTGGCAGCCGTGCGCGCCTTTAGCTGGAATACGCGGCAAAGCTCAGTAACGGCAAGTCTCCCTGTAGCGAATGTGACTCGCGCTTGGAACGTTCGTACGCCGCTAAAGCCTGTTAATAGTAATGCACAGGTGTCAAGAATAGCGGCCAAGCCAGCCAACCAGCTCTGGTTATCATGCTGTGAGCGATAGTAGCTGAGCATGGGATAGGACAGATGACTTTCCACCAGCTCCGCGCACCATTGTTCCCATTCTTTGAGCAAGTCGTTTAACTCTGACATGGCTTCAAAATCGCCATGGCGGCAAAGCAGCGCCGAGGCAGTCGGCGGCGACCCGGCCCTAGCGTCAAGCTGGATTACGCGCGATTCCCGCCTGGAGAAAAGCTGGTAAAGCACGGGCAAGTAGCTGATCGTGACGGCAATAAACGCCAGTCCCGCGCCAGATTCCACAATGGCCAATGCCTTGCTGAGTTGCGTTTTGGGAACAACGTCGCCGTATCCAACGGTAAAGAATGTTGCTCCGCTCAGGTAAAGGTCTGTTAAAAACGAAGCAGATTTCCTTCCCTGTGCCGCCCAGTGCAGGAAGGCAAAACTGATCACTAGGCCCACTGCCCAAAGCAAGAGGAGAAGCACCATGGAAAGCGGGCCAAATAAACTGAGAAACGCATCCCGCCGCCGGCCTTTTTTCATTCGCCGGGCAATGGACGACCAAACGCCCCAACTGCTACGGAAGAAGAGGCGCACGGGACGAATCGCCCTCCGCAAACGTCTGGGCAGCAGCATTACTTCAAAGGCGTCGCTTGCAACAGCTGCCAGCAGCAGAAAGCCAAATATGGCGGCGAGATAACTCATGAAGAATGCAGTGCGTTCGCGGTACTAGATCCCCTTTCCCTGTTTCTGTAGCGATTTCAATAGCAAGTAACCCGTTGTGGCGACCAGCGCATCTTCAGCGACGGCGACAATCGTATCGGGAATTTGCAGCCGCTTGTCCGCCATTTGTCGCAATTTGAAAGCTCCGTAAGTAGCGCCAATCGCGGCTGCCATTCCACATAATGCGCCGAATAAAGCGGAACGCTTCTTTCCAGTGCTAAAGGCCGCGCCGCTCATTGCGCCTGAGATCGCTCTGGCAATAAGCGGCAACGCTTGCGTCCGGTTAGGGATGAAAGGAAGTTTATCGGCAAGCGCTTCTCCGGCCGCCAGAATGGCAGTTGTTTTGGCGGTCTTTGAATTTGTTAAGAAACCGAGTTGGGACCCTTCGATTGGCAGTAAACCCGAGCTGGCCAGTCTGCTCACAATCGCTGGCGCAGCCATGCTTCTCATGCCGGAAACCGCGCCAAGAACTGCTGATCCGGCGTAAATTTGTGCGTCTGTCATTAATGTTATTCTCTCGTTCCACTCTTTGGACGAGTTCTGTGCCGGTTCTCATACATTGGTAAATTGCGCGGTTTTGAGAGAATAAGTCTCGTGCTGCCGATCCCTGGACTTTACCGGATAGAAGACGTCCGCCGTATTATGACCCCTGCGCTGCTGATTTATCCGGCTTTTGTGGATGCGAATATTCAGGCGACCTTAAATATGGCATCCGGCGACCCTAATCGATGGCGTCCGCATCTGAAAACTGCGAAGATTCCCTCTGTTATTCGAAGGCTGCTTGATTTTGGAGTCAAGAATTTTAAGTGTTCCACTACTCTTGAGCTGCTGACTGCTTGTGAAGCCGGCGCTCCGGATGTTTTACTGGCCTTTCCGGTGATGGGCGCTAATGCGTCCCGCACGCGCGAGATTGCAAGTTCTTTTCCGGCCACTCGTATTTCTGTTTTGATTGAGACTTCACGGCAAATGGAGATCTGGAAAGATACGAGTATCGGTATTTTTATCGATATCAATCCGGGGATGAACCGCACTGGCGTACAGCAGGATCATCTTACAGAAATTCTTGATTTAGCGATGAACGCTGGCCCTCAGTTTCGAGGTATTCACTATTACGATGGTCACATAGCGGGCATTTCAACGTCCGAGCGTCAGGATCATACACAGGAGGGTTACGGGCATTTGCTGCGTACTGCCCGTCAACTTCTGGAAGCTGGCTTAGCAGTTGATGAAGTGATCACGTCCGGCACGCCGGCTGCGCCGTATGCGCTTTCCTACGCCGGATTCAACGGCGCGCCATTTACCCACCGCATTTCGCCGGGCACTGTGGTTTATAACGACCTGAGCAGCTTGGAGCAGTTGCCGGGATTTGGCTATCGGCCAGCGGCTCTCGTTTTGACAACCGTGGTCAGTCATCCCACGGAAAGTACGGTAACTTGTGACGCGGGACATAAGAGTGTCTCGGCTGATGCCGGTGTTCCGACTTGCTCTGTTCTCGGCTACGAGCATCTGAAGCCGTTGAAGCCAAGCGAGGAGCATCTGCCGATAACCAGTGAATCGGGCGAGGGCTTGCCGGAACCCGGCGAAAAGCTGTATTTGATCCCGCGCCACGTTTGTCCCACAGTGAATAACTTCGACGAGGCGCTGTTTATTGCGGACGGACAGGTCCGTTCGATTGAGCGCGTGGCAGCACGAGGGCATGAGCAACGATCCTAAACTAACTTCAGTATGGATACTGCTAGCGAATTCGCCGGGCCACTGATTTTAGGCGGCTCCCTCCAGCCTGGGGCACGCAGAATCAATACCTTCGGGCCATCGTGAGGAATTTGCCAGCAGTATCAAGACTGGAGTTATGCTGAACATCGGAATCGTTCCTCGGCCGGTGGAGTATCGGTACGCAACCCTACTCTACACTGCCGTCCCGGAACGACTCTTTCGTTTGCAACCCAAGACTGGATCCCGCTGAGAAGTCTCGACTGGCTCATGACGGTCTCGACTTTTCTACTCTGCAGACCACTCCTTCTGGCTGGGACACTGGGCCAAACCGCCACTGATCCCGAGCTCTCCACTGCTGGACGTTTCCTGTAGGGCCTCTCCGGTACCGAGTTTGGGGCAGACGCACTTTACGAGAACGACAGAAGTGTAATGCTGACCGAAGAAATCGCGTCTAGCAACAGGCGAAAGGCATTCTGCTACGCTCTGGGGAGCATATGAAAAGCATCTATTTCGTTCTTTCATTGTTAGTTATCGGACGTCTGCCTACTTATGCCGCCGAATTCTTCAGCGATGATATACCCGGTGACGGGGTCATAACGTGCGGTCCAAACGCCAGTTTTCAGCCCCTATGTCCCGGAGGCGTAGGTACGGTCAATATTTTGTCCGGAGCACTATCAGGAGCACTTCAGGAAGGTGGTTCTACCCTTGGCATTGACTTGGCACAAACCGCCACACTCCTAAGGTTCGCAGTCACCCCTCCCAACCCGAACAATCCTCCGGATTACAACCCTCAATGGTTAGGTCCGCTGGGTTTGAACCCTCGCTTCCAACCCAGCGCCAGCAATGTCGGAAACGTTGGACTTCCCCCAAATCTTCCCCCTTCTATGGCATATTTCGATGCAACTGTGCCCCTTGCTGGTCAGGAGATCAAGCTCAACGTAAGGAATAATTCCGCAACCACTTTAAATAATTTGTCTTTCTTT
>JBJMGL010000047.1:0-13994 GCA_045807985.1 Bryobacteraceae bacterium | reverse complement strand
TGATTTCGCTTGAGGTCTTCCTAGGTATAGAACACGGCAAAGTTCTTTCCGATGATCTCGTCCCTGCGGTATCCCTTCAACCGCGCTCGCCTATTCTCTGAACGTGACGGCCGTTCCGCATGGGCCTCTCAGCTACATGACCATTTGGCCAACGGCCAACACGCGCCCTACCGTCTCCACGCTCAACAGCTATGACGGCCGGATTCGCGCCAACGCCGCCATCATCCCGGCAGGCCAAGGCGGAAGTATCAGCGCCTTTGCCACAAACGACACTGAGATTATTCTGGACGTGAACGGTTACTTCGTCCAGGATAGTTCTGCTCTCGTCTACTATCCTCTTACGCCGTGTCGGGTTGCGGATACCAGAGAGGGAACCGGAGACCTGGGCGGTCCCGCTTTGAGCGCCGGGCAGGAACGAACTCTCCCGCTGCGCACCAGCGCTTGCAATATTCCTGCCGAAGCGCAAGCGTACTCTCTAAACTACACCGTCGTGCCAAAGCAATCACTCGGATATCTGACATCGTGGCCAACCGGACAATCCCGTCCGGTCGCGTCAACGCTGAACGCACCGACTGGCGCTGTCACGGCAAATGCCGCCGTCGTCCCTGCGGGCACAAACGGGTCGGTGGATGTCTTCGCCAGTGATGACACTGACCTCGTTATCGATATAAATGGTTACTTTGCTCCGCCCGGAAACGGTGGCCTTTCTTTATACGCCGTCACCCCCTGCCGCGTTTTTGATACCAGGACCACGGGCAACGGACAACCTTTTAACGGAGCACTTGACGTTAACGTGAAAGGTAGCGAGTGCAAACTGCCTGCCAACGTGCAAGCCTATGCTCTAAATGCCACGGTTATCCCCTCGGAGCATCTCGGTTACCTGTCATTGTGGCCTTCCGGCGCGAAACAGCCACTCGTGTCAACGCTCAACTCGCAGGACGGTGCCGTCACGGCGAACATGGCCGTGATCACGACGCAGGGCGGATCTGTTTCATCGTTCGTGACTGATACGACTCACCTGATCCTTGACGTTACGGGCTACTTTGCCCCGTAATGGGCGGCTGTTGCCGAGGGTGCCACAGATTGCTGACACAGAGGCCGAGGAATGGATTGGACGGCTCGGCTTCGTGCCAATTTAAATTCAACCTATGCCGTGAAGTCCACTTCCAGAGGCTCAATAAGCGGCATCAACCAACCTACAAGCTGTTGGTGAACGGGATGCGGCCCATACGCATCGAGCGCGGCACGGTCAGCAAACTTCATGACCCCGCCTAGTTCATAGCCCTGACCACGCGGAGAGAAGTTCTTGCCTACCCAAGTCTCCAGCAATCCAGGGACCTGTCCTTGTAGTTTCCGTATCTCGGAGATAACGTGCTCCTTCTGTTCCTCGTTGACGCCCGGCTTCCACCGGAAAGCAAACACATGAATGCACATGAAACCATTGTCGTTATAAACCCAAAAAGCTCACTCGCACTTGTGATAATCTTGCAGGCCATCCAAATGCAGAATGGACCGGATCTGCTGATTTGGAAAAACTGCTCTACAGCTTGTAATCATAACGGATAAAGCCCTGATACGCTGCCAATCTGTCATAAAGCTGACGCGCCGTAGAATTATTCTCCTGCGTCAGCCAATACAGACGAGCACAATTGAGCTGCCGCGCTTCCTCAGCCACCGCCTCAATTAAATCCCGCCCATGCCCCTGTCCGCGCGCCTCGGGAGCAACAAACAAATCTTGCAGATAGCAGATAGGCCGGTCCGTCCAGGCGCTTTCATGAAGGAGGAAATGAACAATCCCGAGGGCGGTCCCGCTGCTTGGGTGGCGTGCGCAAAAACCGCGCAGTGTTCCGCTCTTATCCATTAATCTTGCCCAAGTCCGCTCGTAAACCTCATCCGGCAGCGTAGTTTGATAGAAGTCGAGATACCCTCTCCAAAGTTCCTTCCATCTCCTTTGATCTTCCTGCCGCATCTCGCTGATCATTTCCTGGTTCATCTCAACATCTCCTCGCGAGCGGAATTGACAGCGCTCACAAGAGCCTCAACATCCTCGGAACGAACCGGAGGGCGCGGCTGGGAGAAATCGGCTCCGCAAACGTAAACTCCTGCAACTGCCCCCGCAACGAGCCGGGATCGAGCGTTGCCGGTCCCGTCGGCCCCTTCCCAACATCCTGGTAGTACCGCTCAATTACTTCAACTGTCTGCGCCCAAATCTGACGCCGCACTTCCGGCCCAAGGCCCAGAATCTCATCGCCCTTGCTCATGCTTTCCACTCTAGACGGGAGATCGCCTTAGCCAACTGGAAATTACGCCTGCCAGCGCAGTCCCGAATGTCAAAGCCGACAAAACCGCTCCCACATAGACTGACCATGGCCGGTATACCAGTTCCACCACGCTATTTCCGCCTGGAACAAGAACACCCCGAAACGCGCCGTTGGTTTTGTATATTGTTGCGCCGTGTCCGTTCACACGAGCTTGCCATTCGGGATAGTACACTTCGCTCAGAACCAGCAGCGCGGGACCGGCAGCATGAACAGCAAATTTCATCGTATGGGCTGAATACGACTGCAGGGAAGCTGTTTCGCCCGCTGGTCCTGCAGCGGCTCCGATGTTCTGTGGAAGCGGAGCGTTCAACAAAGCGACCCGGTGCGGATCAATGCGGCGGCCTTCAAGATCATCGTAGAGTTGCTCGTCATTCGGCTCAATCTTGACTTCATGCACTAACCAGGACCGGGGAAAGGCATGGGGGCTTAGATAAACTTTCCAGCTTCCATCCTGATAGATTGGGCCGGGGTCCGGCGCTGAAGTTGGCCTAATAATGTAGCGGACATTCAAAAGGTCGTAATCCGTGTGAATTCTGACAAAGTCCATTCCGAGCGTCACCCCGGCTCCTGACACATTTGGAATCCCATATGCATCGCCGAGATTCGGCTGCGGACTGCGAAAAATCGTGACGCGGTACGGTGGGGGTTGCTTCTGAAGAAAATGAATAACGCCTTCCAAGCTGCGCAACGTCCTATATTCGTTTGTGCCCGTCCTGTCTGCTTCAATCTTGTTACCGGGTGGCTGGTTGAACACGCTCAAATCGAAAAAGACTAAAGCAATCACGAGTAATTGGAATCCGGCTCTCTCCACATGCTCACGCGAAAGCATCAGCCATAGCAGTGCGCAGGCAGCAAGAATCAAAAAGAAAGAAAACTCAACCCAATAACTTCCGGCCTTCGGCTCCACCAAGGGTACGCAAACCGACAGCAGGCACCCAAGCATGATTCGTGGCAGCACTCGCCGGAGTGATGCTGTAAAGGGAGCGGGAAGCGAAGAAGGAAAAAGCAGATCGGTTCCAAACGCCGCCAGAACAGCAAGGGCGAACCCGGCCAGATAAAGGAAACGGGTCGCTTCCCGCGCCATCCATAGAAAAGGAACCAGGCTATACAGCACGCCATGAAGCGCGCTCTGCCCCAGACAGTAAAGAAAGCTGCCCAGCGTGAGAAAGAATAAGTACCGCACCCAGGGATTGGACCAGCACCGGATAATGGCAAGCACGGCCAGCAGAAAGGGAAATACCCCAATGTAAGGAGGCCAAGATTCTCCCTGTCCCATACCCTCGAACGCAGGGAACAGCACGCTCAGTAGACCACGTACTGACAATGTGTTCTCTGCTACATATTGATAAGGTGGCTTTTCTGTCCCTGGGAAAGCAGCGGCGCCATACCACCGCAGGCTATGCTCGGCATACAAGTGAGAAGGCAAAAGCTGGATAGCACCTGCGCAAAGCCCAGTTACAAGAATGATCGCTGCTATAGCGAATGCTTTCTGCCACACGTGGCGGATCGGGCTCGTCCGTTCTGCATCACGAGCTTGTTGTGCGCCATAAAATGCAAGAGCTGTCATTGCAACAATAGCTTGCGCCATGGCAATATGAAGTCCGCCCGCCAGGATCGATAGGCCCAGACAGACGCCGCTCCATAGAGAGTTCAGTGCGATTCGGCGCGGATCGGAATGCTTCAAAGCACGCAGGAGAAACAGGAAAATCAGCGGCAGCCAAATAGCACTTTCGAGCATGTGCGGCCATACCACCCTTCCTGTGAACGCTCCTGCTGAAAAACAGAAACCGGACACGAAAGCGGCAAAACGGCTCAGTTGCAACTCTCGTATCAGCGCAAACATGAACAATCCGGCCAAGGCATGCGCTAAAACAAAAAAGATGTGATATTCCATAGGCGTCAGCATTCCGTTTGCGTCCAACGGAAACAGGAGCAGTATGAGATGAAGCGGATCAAAGGCCGCCGTCTGCATCTCTCCAGGAAAACAATATCCAGCGACGGCGTACGAGTCCCACAGGGGAAGCGTTCCCTGCCGCAGTGATCTGATCCAAAAATTGAACCAGCTATAAGCCTGATTGGTGTCTTCAACTCTAATGAGGAACGTAAATTGGCTAGGCAGATAGAGCTTCCAGTAGAAGAGTGCGATGGCAGCTACCAAAGCCACACACCATCTAGTCGTCGAGTTCACTTTCATACCTTGAGATGAACCAGGATATCGTTGGCGTCATTTATGAAAAAGTCAGCTTTCGGAGGGATCTGCCTGATCACCATTCATGGGCCATAGATAGTTATGTTCATTCATGCGACGACAAGCAAGCCTGATAATCGCTGATCGTGCTATGCCCGGAAGCACAGTGCAACGCCCAAAAACTTTGGCGCGTAATGCTGCCGCCTTCCGGGTGCGAAACCGAGTAAAGCAAACTCCAGCGCTCCCGCGCTTCGGGCGACGCATTGATACGCTGGTACAATTTCTCGAAGTTTTTGTAGTTGAGCTGACGAAATCCCCACACTTGATCGAAACTGTACTCCCTCTTCCATTCCGGCCCAGCCTCATTTCCTGCCATGGCTAAATTGCTGAGATAGTAAGTCACCTGGTCGGTCAGCGTGCCATTGTTTTGAAACCGTACCACGCGGAAAGCCGGATTCTGTTTGACATTAGGGCTGAGAGCAGGCGCTATCAGCACTAGGCTCTGGCGTGGCGCGGTTGAGCCAACCAAACGGAAATCATCCATATGCGTATGGCCCGCGAAGTTCGCGGCAATCGTTTCGTGATAACGGGACAAAAGACGGTCAAAGCTCTCGGCATACGGCGCCTTCCAGAAAGGCACGGGCGTACCGTCGTGGCGGGTCGTCGCAAACCCATCAATGCCGGGAGGAATGTGATAAACAAGCCAAACCTTTTCGTGGTTTCGCTGAGCCTTCGATAGCTCGGTATCCAACCAAGCGATCAGCTTCTCCCCAGGATTACCGGATTCATCGCCGCAAGCATTGCGGTACCGAGCCGAGAAAAGCACTGTATTGACAGCGATGATGCGATGACGCCGCAAGGAAGGATGCGGCACGCTGTACGAGCCATACTTCGTCCAGTTGTTCAGGGGAGAATCGTGTACTTTCAGCAAATCTGCCACCGTGGGAAGCGTGCTGCGAAGAAACTCGCCGTCCGGCTGAAGCAGGTAATCGCCGCAATCAGAGTCGTTATTCCCCAAGCTGATGAAAACTGGTTTGGAAGGAGTAATCTGTTTCAACTGAAGCGCAACGAACTCGGTGCTCTTACGCACGAAGTCACGAAAAGCGGCATCGTCGTGAACGGAAGCGGATTGGTCGAAGTGCTCGCGAAAGTGATGGACAAGGAGATCGCCCGTGACAATTGTGAAAGCCGGGTCCGGGAAGACCCTCTTGATCTCATGTACAGCCGATGAGAATAAGGGCCAGTTCGTGTCCTGTCCGAATTGCGAAAACCTTCGCGAAGATCCGGCAAATATCGACTCCCATTGCGTCGCCTCGGCAGCAGCCAGTTTATCGGTGAGAGTTGGATCAGCAATTGGATCGAAGTGAATATCGGACAGCCATATAAATTCTTGCTCCACCTTCGAAGCGGAAACCGCCCCGCTTGGAAAAAGGAACAGGGGAACCATCAAACAAACCGCATACACCTGGATCAGCCTGTTTTTCATCTTTTTGTAGTATGTGCTACTCTCACGAGTGCTGTTGGTACGCCGGAAGCTTCGGCGTGGAAATAGGGAATCTGGTGCAAATCCAGAACTGCCCCGCAGCGGTAAACAGGAACGAACGTCTCATTGAACGCACTGATTCAAATTTGAATTGGGAAGCGGAGGCTAGTAGAAGTACCCGAAAACGGAACCCGCCTGTCAGTCCGAAGACCTGCCTTCAGCCCGCGCCGGAACGCGTGGATTTTAAAATCGCACCTTCGTGGGAGAGGTTGCTGGCATGTCTAGCTATTTCAAAACAACACAATTTTTCCGAGCTTGCCTTCTAGGCGGCATCGCAAGCATCATTACCGCATTCGCCCAAAATCAAACCGTTCGCCTTTCCGGCAAAATCACTGATCCGTCGGGTGCCGCAGTCGCGCGCGCAATCGTAAAACTCGATAACCGCGATACAAGCGAAAACTTTTCAAGCATTACAGACGATGGGGGAAATTTCAGCTTTTCCGTGCCACGCGGCCAATATTTGCTGCGCGCCGAAGCCCCCGGACTAACTCTAGGCAAATCCCCGCAGATTTTGGCCTTGAGCAACACACAAGCTATTTCTTTGCGATTAACGATTCTCGCCGTAACTAGCGCCGTAGTCGTAACAGGGACGGGCACTCCGCAATCTCTGGACGAAACTGAAAAAGCAGTGGACATTGTGGATCGGGATCAGTTGCAACGCCGCAGTATCGAATCCACTGTCGATGCTTTGCGCGAGCTTCCTGGAATGCGAATCTCTCAACGTGGAGGTCCAGGAAGTTTAACAACAATCCAAATCCGAGGTCTGCGTCCCCAAGATACTTCCGTGCTGATTGACGGCATGCGTTTTCGTGATGTTGGCGCTCCGCAAGGAGATGCGCAGTCTTACATTGGAGACCTGCTCTCAGTGGATGTCGGACGGATAGAGGTACTTCGTGGAAGCGGCTCGTCTATTTACGGCACGAATGCAACGGCAGGCGTTGTCAACATCGTTACCGATGCGGGCAGCGGCCCTTTTCATGGCGATTTAACTGCTAATGGCGGCGGACTGGGGGAATTCCGGGGAGTGGCCCACCTCGGCGGCAGCGCAATTGAAAACCGACTACACTACTCAGCGGGTCTTGGCCATCTAAACGTGACTCGCGGTGTCGATAATTACAATCGCTATCGCAACACCACCGGTAATGGACTTATCGACTATTCGCTGCGGCCAGGGCTTGTCCTCCGTGGCCGGCTCTTGGGAACAGATGGGTTTGTGCAGCTCAACAACATTCCCGCTGCCGCGCCTGACAGTTCGCTTCCGCCTACTGGCTATGTTCCAGCGATGGGCGGCGTTACCTTTATCCCGAACCTCCAAGACCCGGATTACTTTCGCACCTCCACATTCATCTCTACGCTGGTTGGTTTAGACCATCAGGTCAACCCTCTGCTTTCGTACAGGATTACTTATCAGGCGCTACTGACAAATCGCGACACAGTGAATGGCCCGCTTGGCACTGATTTTCAACCGCTCTATCGAAACTCAAGCCAATTCAATGGCCGGATCGATACTCTGCAAGGCCGCGTCAATCTTTTAGCGGGCAGCCACCAATTGCTGACCGCTGGATATGAGTTTGAGCGTGAGTACTTCGATTCACCATCATCAGACCAAAACCCTGATCCCGCGTTTAGGGTGAACTCCAACACGCAAGTATCACAACGTAGCAATTCATTTGACGCGCAAGATCAGATCCGCCTCTTCCGGGATCGGCTTCAACTGTCGATTTCGGGCCGATTGCAAACATTTAACCTGAGTCGGCCCAACTTTCTAGGAACAGTTCCCGTTTATGCCAACGCGTCCGCTGTCAATCCGCCCAATGCTTATACGGGCGATGTGTCCATTGCTTACTTCTTTAAGTCGTCGGGAACAAAGATCCGCTCGCATGGCGGCAACGGTTATCGGGCCCCGTCTCTTTACGAGCGTTTTGGAACCTCTTTTTTCGGTAGCAGTTTCACTGCTTACGGAGACCCGCGACTGCGCCCCGAGCGTTCGGCCGGCATTGACGGCGGTATTGATCAGTACTTTGCCTCGGATCGCATAAGGCTGAGCGCCTCGTATTTCTATACGCGCTTGCAGGAAGTGATCGCATTCGATTTCAGCGGCCTCATCTACCCCGAAACAGATCCATTTGGACGCGCCATCGGCTACCGAAATACCGGCGGAGGCATAGCGCGCGGCGCGGAGCTTTCGGTGGAAGCGATACCTCTGCGGTCAATGCAATTGCTGAGTTCCTATACTTACACCAACTCGCGGGACAGGTATTCACAGTTTGCGGACGGCACTCTTCAGGCCCCACGCATCTCTCCGCATAGCTTTAGTCTGACCCTATTGCAGCAGTTCGGGCAGCGTTGGGATACCGCTTTCGATTTTCTTGCCGCCAGCGATTATTTATTTCCGCTTAGCCAGAACACGTTTCCATTCAGCCAGCGTACATTTATTTTTCCTGGTCCTCGACAAGCCAATCTGTCGATTGGCTACACGCATCCACTGAGCGAGTCATCGCGCATCAGGTTCTATACCAGTATCAAAAATTTGGCTGACCAGACGTTCTACGAAGATGGTTTTCGAACTCCTGGACGCTGGGCTGTCGCGGGAATCACCTATTCATTTTGATGCGAGTCATTGTTTTTCTTCTGCTCCTAGCAAGCCTGTGTCACGCAGGTGCTCAACGGATTGTATCGACAGCGCCCAGTATTACCGAAATATTGTTTGCGATGGGCTTAGGATCGCGTGTGGCCGGCGTGACAAATTATTGCAATTATCCACCGGAAGTTCTCAAGCTCCCGAAGATCGGCACATTTCTAAAGCCCGACGTAGAAGTAATTGTGGCGCTGCATCCGGACTTGGTGGTTGTTGAAAAGATTCCCAACCACTTACCGGAGCAGTTAACGCATCTGCACGTGCGCTACGTCCAATTTGAGAGTCTCAATTTCGAGACAATCTACGCGGGTACCCGCGAGATTGGCAAAGCCGCGGACGCAAATGCGGCAGCCGAGCGGTTCATCCGCGACATGCAATCCGGGCTTCAGGATGTCAGAAAGCGCGTCTCCGTCCTTTCAAAACCCACTGTCGCGTTCCTGGTTGGTCGTGTAGGAAACCGTTTGGAAGGTTTGATTGCCGGCGCTGCTCATTCCTATTTCGCGGACCTCATTGACATCGCTGGCGGCACAAACATTTTTTCCGATTCGTCCGCGCCTTATTCAAACGTTTCCCTGGAAGAGATCCTTTCGAGAAATCCTGACGTCATTCTAGAGCTAAGCGGCGAAAGAGGAGAAAAACAAAAAGAGACGGTCCGGCTCTGGAAAGAGTACCCGTCATTACGCGCCGTTGCGAACGGGCGCGTTTACCCTATACCACCGGGACCATTTCTGATACCAGGGCCACGCGCCGTAGAAGCAGTGCGGATCTTGGCTCACCTGCTGCACCCGGACCTGCGGTTATGAACCAGTTGTTTGAGTTGACAAACATTGGGATGCGTTATGGATCAACAGAAGTATTGCAGTCCATAAACCTATCGTTTGGAAGGGGAGAGTTCGTTGCCATTGTCGGCCCTAACGGCGCCGGTAAATCAACCCTGCTATCGGTCATCGCAGGGCTTAAGACGCCATCGAGCGGTACCTGTTCCTTCCTTGGCCAAGCCACCCAGAAATGGAATCGCCGCGCTTTTGCCCGGCGTGTTGCCGTTGTATTGCAAACTGACCATTCGGCGTTTCCATTCACAGCCGAAGATATCGTCTTCATGGGTCGAATGCCGCATCATTCTGGCCTGTATGGGTCTTCGGGGGATCGTCAAGCTGTAGAAAGAGCGATGGAGTCGACAGAAACGATTCCGTTTCGCCATCGTGAGTTCCGCACTTTGAGCGATGGCGAAAAACAGCGGGTTTTACTTGCTTCGGCACTGGCGCAAATGCCGGAAGTGCTGCTCCTGGATGAACCGTCAGCGCACTTAGACTTGCACCATCAAGTGGCTTTGTATAAGCTGCTTCGTGGTTTAAGCCGTCAAGGTCTTCTGGTCATTGCGGTGACACACGATTTGAACGTTGCCAGTGTCCAGGCGGACCGGCTCATACTTTTGCAGAACGGCAGGATGCGCGCTCATGGCAAGCCAGCGGAAGTGATAAATCCGCAGATCATAACCAATGTGTTCAAAGTGCAAGTTGAAATTCACCACACGTCTTCCGGGCAACCATGGATGAGTTATGGCGAGTAAACGATCTTGGGCTTTGATACTGCTGATTTCCTGTCTTGTGCTTGCTTCAGCGTTCATTCTAGCTGTGCTCGTGGGATCGCGTCCCTTAAATCTTCATCGCGCCCTCAATGGACTTTCGCCCGATCACGAAATTTTAATGGATCTTCGACTGCCTCGAGCCCTGCTTGCTCTCTGGACAGGTGGTGCGCTAGCGATCTCCGGAGTGCTTTTTCAGGCTCTTCTGCGTGAGTCGCTCGCCACGCCGGACACGCTTGGCGTTTCAGGCGGAGCATCGTTAGGCGCGGTGCTTGCCATCTGTTTCGGATGGAACTCAGTGGGAGGCGTATCAGCAATATGGGGAGCTGCATTCCTAGGTGCGGCATTTGTGCTAGGGCTTGTATTGCTCATCGCGTCAAGCCACGACCGCATGTCTTCCTTTGGTTTGCTATTAGCTGGCATCACAGTAAACAGTATCTGCACGGCAATTATTTTGTTCCTCTCCAACCTGGCGACGTTCATGCAGTCCTTTACCGTTACTCGTTGGCTGATCGGTGGTCTGGATGCGCCCGCTTACTCAACTCTGCTTGGGTTGACTCTCGTTCTTGCACCCGTCTCCGTGCTGGTCTTCTGGTATGGGCGCGAGTGGAATGTGCTTACGATGGGTGAAACATGGGCGGCGGCACGCGGCCTGTCTCCCAGTCGACTCTTATTGATTGGGTGTATCGCAGGCTCGGTCCTGACAGGTACCATCACCGCTCTCACCGGACCCATTGGCTTTGTTGGATTGATCGTGCCGCATGCTCTCCGGCTCTGGCTCGGCGCGGATCATCGCATTCTGATTCCTTGCTCTTTTCTCTTGGGGGCGGCCTTTGTTGCAATTTGCGATGTGTTCTCGCGCACTTTACTAGCGCCGACCGAAGTTCCTGTGGGCGTGATTACAGCTTTGATTGGCGGACCATGCTTTATTTGGATGCTCCGCAATCGGAACAGGAGAGAGGCGCTGTGATCCTGATTGGCGGTGGCAGCCGCAGCGGAAAAAGCACGGAAGCGCTGCGGATGCTGCGGCATGCTGGTCCGCGAATGGGTTTTATTGCAACCGCCACGCCATCAGACGAGGAGATGCACGAGCGTATCGAGCGTCATCACGCTGAGCGCGGCCCGGCAATTGTGACCTGGGAGGAGCCGATTGCTCTCGCCGAGCGCATTCTTGCCGAGGACGGACGCTATGACGCAATCGTGGTTGACTGCCTCACGTTATGGCTGAGCAATTTGATGTTGTCCGAAGCAAGCATCGAAGCAAAGACGGAGGAGCTATTGCAAGTTGCGGTGAATACTCGCACGCAAATTATTTTTGTGACCAACGAAGTAGGATGCGGCATTGTTCCTGAGAATGCTTTGGCGCGCCGCTTCCGGGATGAGGCGGGCCGTTTGAATCAACGGTTCGCTGCGCGGGCTTCGGAAGTTTATTGGATGGTTTTCGGCATAGGACTGCGCCTTAAGTGATCCGCCGCTTTCTGGGAGCATTGCAGTTCCTCACCGTACTGCCCCTTCGTGCTCAGACTTCAACTCCGGGAGAAGCGGCGGTGTTTTTCCCGCTTGTGGGCGTACTTTTGGGAGTTACCGCAGGCGCAATGTTTCTGATTGCGCAAAGGTTCTTGAGCTCCTCGATAGCGGCATTGCTTGCCATTTCTGGACTGGTGGCCATGACTGGCGCTTTGCACGAGGATGGTTTGGCTGATGTTGCCGACGCCTTTCGCGCAGGGCGCAGCCGCGAAAGAATTATGACAATTCTGAAGGACAGCAGAATTGGCGCTTACGGCGCGCTGGCGCTCATTGTCTCCTTTGCGCTGCGCTGGCAGTCTTTGATTGGGTTTCAAGTCAGCGCGGCTCTAGGCTTAGCCGTTTCGCTTGCGGTTTCCAGATCAGTTCTTGTGCTCTTGGCATTTGTTGCGCCATCTGTAGGCAGAGGTCTCGGCGCGTCATTCGCGAGTTTTTTGTCGGCAAGGATTGTGGTAGCAGTGCTGGCGCAAGCTTTATTATGCGCTGTGTTCTGTGGTTGGCGTGGCGCGGCCATGTTAGTCGCAAGCGGGCTTACTGTGCTGCTGGCGCGTTCTTATTTCCTGCAACGGCTTGGCGGAGTGAATGGTGATTGCCTTGGAGCGACGTGTCAAGCCGTTGAAACTGTAAACCTGATGATTCTGGCATGGCAGCACTCTTCCTGATTCGACATGCTGAACCGGCGGTGAAAGGCGTGTTCCTGGGACAATTAGATCCCCTTCTTTCCCCGGCAGGCCACGCGCAGGCGCAACGAGTGTTGTCCAACCTTCAAGTGAAAATCGCCTATGTCAGCCCACTCCGGCGCGCGCGGGAAACAGCCTCTTATTTGCGTTCAGCTCAAGTAATAGTTCTTCCGGAATTGCAGGAGATTGATTTTGGTGAATGGACAGGAAAGACATGGCAGCAGATCCAAACTAGCTGGCCCGAACTGGCGAGCCAAAAGTTAAAAGGTTGGCTAGGGATAACGCCTCCTGGTGGTGAATCCTGGGAAAGCTTCGCTTGTCGAGTGCATTCGGCTTGGGACCGCATTCGAAGTGGACCATCCCCTGCGGCTGTCGTCGCGCACGAAGGCGTGAATGCAGCACTCGCCAGTATCATCGATGGACGTTCGCCGCTAAATTTTAGCCAGGCATATACAGGGATTACAAGCATTGAGTACACAACTGATTAAAAGCACGGTGGCGAGCATTTGTCCTGAACTCTCGCCGTGTATTGCCGAGGCAGTGCGGCAACGCTCGGATTCATTGACTAAGCCGCGAGGAAGTCTGGGACGCCTTGAAAGCGAGGTGTTGCGGTTGGCGCAAATCCAAGACACGGCGATGCCTCACATCGAGCGTCCGCATATCTATGTGTTCTGCGGTGATCATGGTATTACGGCAGAGAACGTCAGCCCCTATCCGTCGACAGTGACACGTGAGATGGTGCATAATTTTCTCCGTGGCGGAGCCGCTATCAGCGTCCTTTGCCGAAATTTAGGCATAGAAAATATCGTTGTCGATGCCGGTGTTTGTGGACCCAAAATTCCTGGCGTAATAGACTGCCGTGTGGCGGAAGGCACTCGAAATTTCCTGCGGGAACCCGCCATGAGCGAGGCGCAAGCCGCCCAAAGTGTTGAGGCAGGAATCTCACTCGCCTGTCAGGCTGCAGAACAGTCAGACATTGCCGGTATTGGCGAAATGGGGATTGGCAATTCGACCGCCGCCAGCGCCTTGTTGTGCGCGTTTACCGGAGTCGCTCCGGAAGAAGCTGTTGGGCGCGGCGCTGGTCTGGATGAAGCCGGACTGCAACATAAGCGCTCGGTTGTTGTTTCGGCGCTTGCTTATCACCATCAGCGGATGGAAGAAGGCAATCCGCTGAAAATTCTGGCCGCTTTCGGCGGTTTTGAGATTGCCATGATGGGCGGTTTCCTGCTAGGCGCGGCTGCGCACCGGTTGCCTGTCGTCGTGGACGGTTTTATTTCCGGCGCAGCTTTTTTAGCGGCTCGGGCCTTTTATCCAGAGATCGGTAAGCACGTTTTCTTTGCTCATCATTCCGCTGAGCTTGGACACAAGCCGCTTCTCCATGCCGCTGCTGCCTTGCCGCTTTTGGATCTGAGCATGTGCTTGGGAGAAGGAACCGGAGCGGCGCTAGCTATGGCGCTTCTTCGCGCCGGAGTGCAGTTATATCGGGAGATGGCGACTTTTAGCGAGGCGGCCATC
>JBJMGL010000046.1:0-3933 GCA_045807985.1 Bryobacteraceae bacterium | reverse complement strand
CCGTATTGTGAGATGCTCGCTTTGGTTTGTTCCGCTTTGATTTGGTCGAGGAATGGTCGGCGCAGGTGCTCCTCGAAATACCACTCCAGCCGCCTTTCGTCCGCTTCTGAGAAAGGGTTTTCCAGCGTGGTGAGGTAGCCTGCTTCTCCATCGAAGCTGACCTCCGCGCTTTCGGTTTTTCCTATTCCATTTTGTTCTCGAATGCGGATTGTTGGCATGACGGCCTCGGGTGATGCAAGTGCACTTTCTGCTAGGTCATTTAGTATACAGTTTTTGTACTGGTGAGCGGTTAGATATTAATCTGCGTTGGCGGCGGTTTCGACTAGGGCATGAATTAGATCTTGGGCGGCTCCGCGTTGACCGGTACGCAGGAGAGCGAGCGCGTCGGAATCGACGATTCCGTACCAGAGATTTTTTCGCTTCTCAAAGTCGCTGATGCGGCGGGTGATCTCGGGCCGTAGTTGGCGCAGGAGTTCTAACAGCTCTTTGTATTCGGGGCCGATTTCATTTTGAAAACGTTGTTTGAGGCGCACGGCGACGGCAGGCGCAACGCCGTTGGTGGAAATGCCGATGGTCAGGTTGCCCTGGCGATGAATGGAGCCGTAGCTGTAACGGCAGTGTTTCGGGTCATCGACGGCGTTGCAAAGGACTTTGCGTTCTTCCGCCAAGCGAAAGATTTCAGCGTTGTTGGGACGGCTGGTGATGATGAGGAAACAGTTGTCCAGGTCTTCCGAACGGAAATCGCGGGATTCCCAGCGGATGACTTCCCTCTCAGCGAGTTCGCGGATTTCCGGTACGGCATCGAGGTTGATATAGAGCACGTCCGCCGAGGCTTCGGCGAGTGCCCGGACTTTGCCCGCAACCTCGTAGCCTTCTCCGGTGACCACACATTTTTTGCCGGTGAGGTCGAGAAAGATAGGATAGCGGAAGTTCACGGCAAGGTGATGGTAGCAGGTCCGCTCTTTTAGCGGCTTCGATGCCACAAGCGTTCCAGGCTCCAGGGGCCACCTCCGGCTACCGCCAGATACAGGAACACAAAGCAGTAGAGCACGGCCAATTCGCCCATGTTGCGGAGGGGCCAGAACCCGTGAGGCGCGTGCTGCATGAAGTAGGCTACCGCCATCTCGCCCGCCAGAAGGAAAGCCACGGGCCGGGTGAAGACGCCGAGCAGAAGGAAAAGACCGCCGAAAAATTCAAGCACGCCGGCCACGAGCAGCAGGGGCGGCAGGTGAGCCATAGGGTGCGCCGAGGGAGGAAACTGGAACAGCTTCTGTCCGCCGTGCTCCATGAAGAGGAAGGCGGTGACCATGCGCAGGATACTCAGCATCCAGGGCGCTGCCCCCGGGTTCCAGGCACTTTGCTTCATTGGCGATCTTTCCCTTTCTTTCAACAGCATTCTATAGGACAGCCTTGATTGTATGTGATTGCTGGACCGGCTTGGGCCGGAACGGCCCGTCCCTTGACAACATTCCGCGATGAGCTTAACGCGCCAAGCAAGGGTAACGTTAACGCTTAATAGCCTGGGAACAGACCCATCGATGTGATTACCCTGACCTGCGCGGCATAATGCAACATACGATAAAATTCACTTAGCTAAGTAATCGGTACAAACTGTGAAAACAAGCCTTTGAGGGATGAGGAGCTTTGTTGCCAGCACCGCCAATCCCACCAAATGAGGCCCTGCGCGTTGCCGCCTTACGTGCCTACGACATTCTTGATACCGCTGAGGAGGACATCTTTAACGCCATCACACAGGCAGCAGCCGAAGTGTGTTCAACGCCAATGGCTTCATTGACCTTTGTCGATAGCGACCGGCAGTGGTTCAAAGCCCGGCTTGGACTGGCGCACCGCGAAACAAGCCGCGATATTGCGTTTTGCGCTCACGCGATTAACGGCCAGGAGCTTTTTGTCGTGGAAGATGCTACGAAAGATGCACGGTTTCGCCAAAATCCTGGCGTGACGGGAGACCCTAAGCTTCGCTTTTATGCGGGTATGCCGTTGGTCACCTCCGGCGGGCTTTCGTTAGGAACACTCTGCGTTCTTGATACGGTTCCGAGAAGCCTAAGCTCTGAGCAAGTGCACATGCTTCACGTTTTGGCGGAGAGCGCCATGCGTGTATTGAATCTGCGCAGGAGCTTGGGAGTAACAGTGTTTGCCAAAGCCGTCGATATGACCAGCGATGGCGTTACGATTGCGGGGGCTACGCCCGCAGGCGCCACCATCTTTTATGCAAACAAGAGCTTTTTGCGCTTTACCGGGTATGAGTTTCACGAAGCGATTAACCAACCATGCACCTTTCCGATGCCGGCGGAGTGCGCCGAAGCGCGGCAAGCTTTCGAGAGCGCTTCGTGCCATGGGCAAATGACGACGGTGGAGTGTCAGTTCCAGAAAAAGGGAGGCGAACGGTTGTGGGACAGAGTTTCGTTTGTCCCTTATGTGGATGACCATTGCCGGTTGCTGTATATGGTTGCCATTCACCGCGACATCAGTGCTCAAAAGGACGCGGAGGCACAAACGCAGCAACTCCACGCCATGCGAACCACCATGGCGACGGTGGATCATATCGTCAGGAATTTCATGAACGCCGCCCAGTTGTATGCGATGCAAGTCGCTTCCGGAGGAAAGATCGATATCCAAATGCAGAAGGCATTTGAAGCCGCACTGCAGAAAACCCGTTCGCAATTAACGGCAATCAGTCGCATGCCAGCCTTTAAAGACCGTCCAACGTCCTTCGGTTTGTCGCTGCTCGATACGGACGAAGTGAACCAGCGGTAGTAACGAAAAGAAAGAAGCGCACCGCTGTCAGAACGGATTTTGCTCCTGGTCAAAGTGCATGCGTAATTTGTCTATGGTGCTTGGCGAAACAATGTCCCCGCATTGTTTTCTAAATAACGTAAGAGCTCTATCTTACCCGGCAATCTCAACACCAGCGGCTCGCATTAGCTGCTCAATGAGTGCGTCGATCTGTTCTGCTCGGTCCAGCATCTGAAGGGTATCCTCGTATCGCCAGATTTTCCCCTCACGGCTTTCCAGATACTCGCGAAAATCAAAGGGTGTCCATCGGGTCACGAGTGTTTCTTGATTGTCCACAGCCGATAGAGTCTCAGGCTCAAAACGTGTGGAGCTCATTGTGTAGTTAGAAGCAATTCAGTGGAGTTTAATAACGTAAAGATTTTTAATTTCTGGCTGAATTGTCATCCCTTTTCGTTTTTCGAGAGTGGTCAGGTTTCGGGCAGGGTGAATTTGTCTCCGGTGTCAGCAATCCATTGCCTCAGGTGGGCCAGGAGGCGTTTGCGTTCTGCCCGGTATTCGTTGTTTTGGGCTTGATTGGCTTCTTCGTAGGGGTCTTCGTTCAGGTTAAAGAGGAGCCAAGCGAAGTTTTCGGTGCAGACTAGGATCGGTGATAAAGCAGGCGGCCCGTTCGCTCGTTTCGTGAAAGCCGCCCAGGTGCCATTTGCCGAAGTAGGCGGTGTCGTAGCCATTCGTGGCTGGCCTGCGGGGAGCGGGTATTCGTGACCGGGTACGCATTCGTGGGGGTAGCGGCTGGTGAGCATGGAGCCGCGAAAGGGGCAGCAGAGAGGGAAGCCGGAAAGGTTTTGAGCGAAGTTGACTCCGTTGACTTCGGCGCGTTCTAGATTCGGGGTGCGGGCGTTGGGGTCTCCGTTTTGGCTGAGGGCTTGGGCGCGGAATTGGTTGGCGATAACCCAGATTACGTTGGGGTGTGCGGGTAACGATGGGTTGGGTATGTGGTGTCCGGCGGGTGGGCCGGGGTATTGTTGGCCGGAAGCAAGGCGGAACCCGCGGCGGTGAGGAGGAAAGTGCGTCGATTCATTCGCTGGGTTTAGTTCCGCTTGAGGTGGACGGCTACGCCTCCGGCGGCGCGCATGTTTAGCGTGAGGGTGTCTCCGGCAGCTACGTTCTGCTTGGTGTCTT
>JBJMGL010000045.1:0-2188 GCA_045807985.1 Bryobacteraceae bacterium | reverse complement strand
GGATTCGCGCTATGGGCCTGCAAGCGCGACTATGCGGCAGCCGAGCAGCATTTCAACTTGGCTATTATTCGCAATCCCGATTACGGCAGCGCGCACCATTGGTTTGGCCTTTTGAACTCCGCGCAGAACCAACCCGAGATGGCGATTGCCAATCTGGAACGAGCTTGCAAAGTGGAGCCCAATTCCCCCGTGATTGTGGCCGCATTGGGTTTTGTCCACTACAATGCGCGCCAATTTGAGAAAGCAATCAAACTGCTGCTGCAAGCGGCACGGGAGCTACGAAACTCGGCGGTTGTTCAGGAGATGCTGGCCTGGTGTTATCTCGGGTTTCATGATCTGAAGCAGGCGCTCGAAGCAGCGAAACGGGCCGTTGATCTTAGCGGACGCAATCCGTCCGCGCTCTCGGTGCTCGCGCAGGCGGAAGCAGCGGGCGGGAACCAGGCAGCAGCCGTTGCCTTATTGGAAGAAATTGAAAAAGCGGCGCGGGCACAGTACGTATCCGGCTACTATCGGGCATCCGCCTTTCTTGCCGTCGGCGATACGGGCGGAGCGCTGAAGTACCTCGAACAATCATATGCGGACGGCGACTGGTGGATTTGCTGGATTGCCGTTGAGCCGCGCTGGGACGCATTGCGGAACCATCCGCGATTTAAAAAGCTGGTAGATGCTGTCCAGCCAAATCCTTCAGAGGAAACCACGGGTGTCATACCGCGCAGGAAGTGGGTTGCTATCGCTGCGTCCGTGCTGCTCGCCTGCGTTCTGGCTGCCGTTGCGGGCTTGGCGCTCTGGCAAGGTCGGCGTCATGAGGAGCAATTCGAAAATTTAAAGATCACGAAGCTAACCTCGAACGGCACCGCCAGCTCCGCGACAGTCAGCCCGGATGGCAGGTATGTGGCGTACACGGTGCTGGAGAGCGGGCATTCTTCACTTCTGCTACGCGATCTCTCGACCGGGCGAACAACAACGGTGGCCGGACAGCTCAAGGGTGCTGTCGATGGGCTCCGTTTTACTCGCAATGGCGCTGCAATCAGCTTTGTCAGTTACGAATCCGGCAAGCCCTCGGATCGCCGTCTTTTTGTTGTAGGTCTTTCGGGTGGAGCGCCGCAGCCAATTTTAGGTCCATTTGCCGGGGGCGGGGTCATGACAAACGATGGAAACCAGGTCGCGCTTCTGGAAAGGATCAATGATCTCGACGAACTATGGATACAAGACCTGAAAACGGGTTCCAAGCGGCGTCTCAAAACCTACAAATATCCTCAGCGGTTCGCTTGGGTCTGCATGCCTGCATGGTCCTCTGACGGACGTACCATTGCATATGCCTTGGAACAAAGAGATAAGCAGGGCTTTCTGATCAGTATTGAGCTTATTGATACAAACACAGGCGCTGTAAAGAACGTCCAGTCCCCACGCTGGCAGGAAGTTCATCACATTTCATGGACGGGAGATAGTTCCGCGCTGGCTGTAGCGGGCCAGCAGCATGATTCCTCCTTTCAGCAAATCTGGTATTTGCCGCTGCGAGGCGGCAGGAGCAGGCGCATCGGGAATGATCTCGATAATTATCTGAGCGCCAGCCTGGCCGCGAAAGCCGCCGAAATGGTTTCCGTACAGGTGCAGACAGTCTCTAATATCTATGTGCTTGACCCGGCGAACCCCGCGCGCCTGGCCCAAATCACGCCGGGTAGCGGACGGTACTTTGATCTTTCCTGGGCTCCTGACGGTAGAATCCTGTACGCTTCCGATGCGACAGGGTCAGCCGATTTGTGGATAATGAATGCTGACGGAAGCGGCGTGCAGCAGCTTACCTTCGGCGCGGGACGAAGCTATGCGCCCGTTATGTCTCCTGATAGCAAATTCATTGCGTTTCATTCCAACCGGAGCGGGAACTGGCAGATCTGGCGCGCTGATACCGATGGAAGCAATCCGAAGCAGCTAAGTCAAAGCTCACGGGATGCTAACTGGCCGCAGTTTACGCGCGACAGCAAATTTATCCTGTACCACCAGACTGATTTAAACGGCTCTTATAACACCTGGGAGGTACCCGTGGAAGGAGGCGCGCCCATACGGCTGACGACAGACCTGACCATGCACCCGGCGGTCTCCCCGAAGGACGGCAGGATTGCCGCCTGGTGGAGCAGCACCGTAAAGAATCCGCACTGGCAGTTGGCGGTTTTCCCTCCCGCTGGCGGGG
>JBJMGL010000044.1:0-2465 GCA_045807985.1 Bryobacteraceae bacterium | reverse complement strand
GCGCTCGAAAAAGCTCACGCTGCTCTCCTTCGGCGCTGCCATCCAAAATTCTCCCGAACAAATCAGCAGTTCCTCGTCCGCTGAGATTGGCTGTTCGCGCCGTGGGATGTCCATGGTCCGTCGCGGTGCAGCCGAGTTTGCGGAAACGCTCCCGCGCCTTCCGCAACGCCGCCAGATATCCGTGCCACTCGCTCGTATCTTCCCCATGCATCTCCCCAAGCTTCTGAACATTGCTTCGGAAGTTAGGGAAATCCGGATCAACGACGGAGTCAGGACGGAATGTGGGAATAATCCGCGCCTTCCATCCCGACTTCCTGATGGCCTCGTGATGCTCCAGCGAATCGAGCGGAGAATCAGTTGTCGCCAGCACTTCGATTTTGAATCGTTCATAGAGGGCGCGTGGAAGAAACTCAGGCGAGGCCAGTTTGTCACTGATGACATCGTAATAATGATCCGCGTTCTTCGCGCTCAGCCGCTCCCCGAGACCAAAGAGCTCCTGGAACGAGTAATCCAACCACAAGCGCGTCGGCGTGCCACGGAACAAATAGTAGTGCGCCGCAAAGATACGCCAGATCCCGCGCGGGTCATTAATGTTCGTCTGACGAATGCCAAGTGACTCCAGCAGAACACCCTGGCTGTACAGCATCCGGAAAATGTAGTGGTCCGGAATAATCAAAAGCTCCGTTGGGTTGGGAAACGGCGCATTTTGCGCAAACCAGCGCGCTTCCGTATGCCCATGCGGGCTGATAATCGGCAAAGCGGCAATCTGTTGGTAGAGCCTTCGCGCCACGGCGCGGGTTTCGGGATCACTGGGGAACAGCCGATCCTCGTGAATCAGAGACATAAGCAAACCACTCAAGATGATATCTTCAACTGCTCCGCTGCTCGGCGTTGGCGCACAAATCCCTTGACATCCTTTCGCTTGATGTTCAGGAGCAAGTAACCGATCAGCGCGAATAAAATGATTGTGCCGACATTAATAGCAAATGTTTCGAGACGGCTTTGCGTAACGTTCGATTCTGGGAACCCGGTTACCAGGCAAAAACCGAACCATACCGGAAACACACCGTATTGCACAGCCGCAGCGACACCGAGGAGGTAGCGCCGGCCTGCATCATCGGCCGTGGTAAAACCTGCCGTGATGCCGATTATGGCAGAGAGGGCAAAGCTGGAAAGCGGCGCGGCAAAGTTATTGAACAACATAGGCGGGCCGTGCAAAAGGCCCAGAATGGCTCCGCCCAAAACAGACAGAGCCGTACTGACGGCGAGAGCTTTCGCGCCTTGTCCGGCTAGACTTAAATCACCGGCCCATAGACCAAAGCCAATTGCGACAGCCTGGGAAAGAAACGGTAAAAAGAGGGCCGCGACCACAATGGCGACAGGATCGTTTTTCACCATTCCATGAGCGAGCAGAATGGCTCCCGCGAGAGCACGGGCCCAATAACTGACCGTGATATGGCTGAGTTGCCATAAATCCTCAAACACATTAATCGGCGGTTCGAGCATCGGTTGCGTGATCTCTCGCGGATGCGTACTGGTAACCAGCGCACGCAACTGCCGGGAACTCACCGTACATTGCGTGGAATCAAACCAAGGCGAAGCAAGCACGCTGTCGGCAAATTTCTTTGCCTGGGGAGTAGACGTTTGAGCGCTAATGGTTTCTTTCGTGCAGTTCGGGCCGTAAGCAAACACCGGGTAGATGGCTACTTCGCGTATTCCGGCTTGCAGGGCCAGTTCGCCGACATCTTTACCCCGGCCCTCCGGAACAGTAACCCTGATCTCATGCATATAGCAAGCGAACCCCTGTCACGCGATTTGATTGTAACCAATTCGTAACAATAGGCGCTTCGCTTTTGTTTGTAAACAAGCATTGGCAAGGGTTACTTCCCAAACCCATTGAGGGCCGGTTGATTGCAAAATCCTATTGCCAAATGATTTCGTTTTGCAATACAGTTCTGCAATGCGGAAACCGAAGAAACAGGATGTTTGTCTATGGGTTGCTAAAATCCTCGTTTGCGCAATCGTGAACCGCACGATTGGGAAACACTTCGCGACTAGGGTGGATCTGTCCGGCTTGAACGATCGCCGGTGGCATCCTTTGGCTCCTGAATTTCCGAGCTGTTAGGGCTGCTGGGCGGCCCTGTCCGGTGCACGAATCAGATCGTGTTTTGAGAACTGACCGGCTCTAGACCCGGAGCGCTAGGCGAGCGAAGAGTGCGAATATCCCGGACGGGTGGTTGGCCGAACAGGCGACTGTATTCGCGGTTGAACTGGCTGACACTTTCGTATCCGACCGCGAACGCTGCACTGGCGGCGTTCAGACCGTCCATGAGCATGCGCCGCCGCGCTGCGCGTAGCCGAAGCTGTTTCTGGTACTGAAGAGGACTCATCGACGTTAGCATCCGAAAATGATGATGCAGAGTGGACATGCTCATGCCGGCGATGTGGGCGAGATCTTCCACCCG
>JBJMGL010000043.1:0-3014 GCA_045807985.1 Bryobacteraceae bacterium | reverse complement strand
CTTGAATTCCGGCAAGGACAGAATGGCAGGAACGTGCTTCGACAGCCAGCTATCCGCAGTGGCGAGCGATCCGTTATGCGCATCGTTAGCAAGGTTCGGAGTGATGTAGGCGTAGTTAGGGGTGGCGTGGTTCGCGATGTCAGTCGCGAGTTGCGTGTACGGAACTGAATTAAGCTTTTGACCCGATGCGCAGGTATCAGTGAAGTCAATTATGGGATTGTGCCGGCGCACGTAATTCAGGTTGCTGATTCCGGCGAAGCCCGCGTAGGGCAAATCTTCCTGGTAGGAACGCCACTTATAACCCTGCGCGATCAACTGGCGGCCTAGATTGTTTACGCCATAACAAGTGGTGGTGTTGTTATTACCCGTGATTGGCTGCCCAGCGACTAACCACATCAGTGCCGAGATTGAATTATGCTGCTGTGCGTAATATTGCGTGGCTAAACCATACTTAGAGGCTAGCGAATTGAAGTATGGCATGCTGGAATTTCCGATCACCGCCTCGTAGCTGTGATTTTCTTCAGTAAGAACCCAAACATGTTTTGATTGTGGGACCTGCGCCCACATGGTTGTGCTTAGTAACAGTAGCCCTAACGCTTCGAACTTCATTCATCCTCCCAGTTCTGTATCGATTGCGCACACAAGTGCGTTTCCCTACCACGGGATATCTTCAAAACTCAGGAATGTAGATGGGCCCTAGGTCAAAGTACAAATGTTTACTGACATCAACAATAAGACGAATACCTTAGTCTGTTGTGAATATTGGGTCACGAAGGTCTTGGTACGAAAGTGGTGGAAAACTTTATAGTGCTAAGTAAAGATAGCGAAATCGAGTTAGTTGGATGAAGAAGCGGGATCTTTGCTGTTCCCGTGAGCCGCCGAATTAATCAGCTTTTTACAGAGTAGTGACGTTGGGCGGCAGGAGCCGGGCAAAGAGAATGGCCCCGGCGCAAACGCGCCGAAGACATGAGTTATTAATGATTTCAGGTCAGGGCAGGTGACAGCTCTGGCTGATGGTTTCGGAGCAAGAGCGGGGCACCCGCAAACAGCCAAAACGGCCACAGCCGATACTCTGGCCGGGCCGGGGAAGCTGATCACTTAGAAAGCAAAAATCGTGTCGAACTGCAACCGCTTGAGCCAGCGCTCTTCACTTAGCGACTGAGCAGTCACGATTTGACGTCCAATAAGACCCGTAAATCCAATTTGAACGTGCGGATATGCCTGATAGTAGGCCTCAACCCGGTGCTCGATCACATTGGTCGCCTGTCTTAGATCGCTGAAGTCAAATGCCGCGACCACGGCGTCCCGTTCGATACGAGCAAAGGTATAGCCAAGAAGGAGATCGCCCTTGTTCTTGGTTTGGCCAAACTTCAGTTCGGACCAATAGCCGTGCCGCTGGTGAGGATCGCAGGCGGGCGCCGCTACGGCGGCTGCAAAGAATAGTCCCAGGTTATCGCAAGCTTTTGTGTTTTGGGCAAAGTCGAAAAGAGCGTAAACGGGCCAGCGCTTTGCGCCAGTATCGATATCGAGACGGGCGATCGCGTCGAGGATGCCGAATTGTGAGGCGTAAAACCGCTTAGCGTTGATCACACCAAAGTTGTTGGTATTTCCCGAGCCGCCGAAACCAAAGGTGCCTCCGAAATTCGCGGCCGTCGGAAGACCCTGAGTGGCGGAGCCGTTAGCGCCGCTACCGTTTACCTGATTTTGCGCAATTGAGTCGGCATTTTCGAAATCATAGTAGGCCCCGTCGGCACTCAGTTTCACGTGCGGAAGCAGCTTCCAGCCGGTCTGGACCTGCCCGCCGTACATGTAGCTGTCTGCCCCACCGCTAACTTCCAACATAGTAGTGCCAAAAGAAACCACCGCAAAATGGTTCAGGAAACCATTCTTCCAGTCCCACGTAACCGCGGCACTGCCGCCCTCGGGATTCAGATCGTTGTCCCAGGTCATCTCGGTGCGCAGCCAGGTATAGCCGAACTTTCCGGCGGTCAAAGTAAATGGTTTGAAGAAATGCGGGTTGTAGGTTCCGAACGCCTTGTCGATCGCAACAGGTTTGCGGGTGTAAAAGCCGGTCAGAGTTGAATTCGTTGAGATGGGATCACCGAGGTCGCCTGAAGCGAGGGTCAGGCCGGCAGCAAAATCACCGTCTATTTTGGTGTTCATATTGAAACGCAAGCGATAACGCTCACGATTGCGGGTGGCCGTTTCAGGTCCAGTGATTGCCCCGCCGCTAATGAATGGCTCGTATCTAAGCCTTAGGTCACCAGTGAATTTCAGCTTGCTAAGGGCGTTAATAGCTTCACGGGTCGTAGTGTTTTCCTTCTGCGTTTCCTGCAAGGTCAATGCGGAGTTGGTGTTGTTGGTCTTGAGGTCGGCTACGTCGCTCTTTAGGGACGTCACCGTGTCCTGCTCGGCCGCCGACTGTGAGGCTGCCGCGTCGGCCTTGGACTGGGCCTGAGAAGTCGCCGCCTGGCTTTGATCCAGCTTTTGCCGAAGTTCTTGCACCTGCTGGTCGCGGCTCTGGACTTGTTGGCTCAACTGCCTGATCTGCTGTTGCTGAGCATCAATCGCCTGCTGAAGCCGATTCAGCTGTTCTGCGAGGGCGGGGTCGGTCCGCGTCGCCGTCGTCCTTCTCCTTGTAGTCGTAGCAGTAGTGGTTGTCGTGCTCTGCTGAGCCAGCGCCGCCGATGCCCCGAGCATAAGCGTAAGCGCTAAAGCCGTGACTCGCTTCATGTTTCTCTCTCCTAATAAAAGTAGAATCGCCAACAATGAACCGAGCCCTTCCAAGGTCCTCGGTGAATGTGAGTACTAGATATTAGCGTTGGCTGGGTTAAGAACTGATGAACCGCTTTTTAACATCGCGTGAATTTTGTGCGGCTTTAATGTGATACGAAGGGCAGGGGATGAAAACCAGGGAGGCGAAGCGGTAAAAGCTTAAGAGCGGGGAGGGCAGCTGAACCAGCTGCCCTCCACAAACTCTGATTACTGTAACGATTTCGGATCCGACTGATTCT
>JBJMGL010000042.1:0-5325 GCA_045807985.1 Bryobacteraceae bacterium | reverse complement strand
TTCCGCCGATTTGTTTCCGCTGTTTGGTGTTCAGCCTCGTTTAGGACGAAACTTCAAAGCGGAAGAAACGCAAGAGGGTAAGCGGGACGTTGCGATGATCAGCGACGATTTATATCGCCGCCGTTTCAACAACGATCCTGATATTCTCCGCAAAACACTGCGAGCTGATGGCCAATCATACAGGATTATTGGCGTACTTCCGCCCGGCTTTGCGCTGCCTGCCATGTGGGGCGGCTTCGACCAAAAGAAGGTTGATCTATGGATGCCTGTTAATATGCACCCGGCCGGTGACGCCGATCAGCAATTTGTCTCGTTTGTTTACGCTCGCTTGAAACCGGGAGCCACTCTCGACGAGGCACGGGCCGAAATGCAGATCGTTCAAAAGCGCCTGGAGAAGACTGATCCAGTGCTCGGCTTCTTTTCCGGAATTAATGTCTCTCCGGTAAGAGAGGAAGATGCCGGCCCTGAGCTTCGTACCAGTATCTTTGTTCTGCAAGCAGCCGTGATGTTTGTGCTGTTGATCGCCTGTGCCAACGTTGGTAACCTGTTTTTGACGCGTGCCGTCGTTCGCGAGAAAGAGATGGCGGTCCGGATTGCTTTAGGCGCTGGACGGTGGCGGCTGATTCGTCAACTGCTGAGTGAAAGTTTGCTGCTGAGTGGCCTTGCCGGAGTGTTTGGCGTGATTTTCGCTTTTTGGGCGCTTCGGATTATCTCTCACTATGCTGCTGCGGGTACGCATGGCTTTCATGAGTTGCGTATTGATTATCCGGTGTTGCTCTTTACGCTTGGCGTAGCTATGATAGCCGGTATTCTCTTTGGCCTTGCTCCTGCCTCGTATGTATTAAAGCAGGACGTCAATCAGTCACTGAGTCGCGGGGCGCGTTCCGTTGCTGGAACGTCCAATCGCCTTCGCGGCGCGCTGGTGATTTCTGAAGTTGCCCTTTCACTGGTTCTCCTGATTGGCGCCGGCCTGATGATACGAAGCCTTTCGGCTCTGATGTCCACTGGTCTTGGCTTTCGTCTCGATCATTTGCACACCATGCAGATTTCATTGCCTCAATCGAAATATCCTAAGCCTGAGCAGGTGGCTGGATTTAATGACCGTTTACTCGGAGCAGTCAGGCAAATTCCAGGCGTAAGAGCTGCCAGCCTGACCACCGCTATTCCCATGCAAAGCGTCCAGGAAGGCTCATATGAATTGCCGGATCGAAAGCTGAAGCCGAACCAACATCTTGTTTCGAATTGGGCGCGCGTGTCTGATGGCTACTTCGAAACTTTGGGCATGCAGGTATATCAGGGGCGCACGTTCACGCGTGCGGATGTAACGTCAAAAAACCCCGCTGTGGCTGTTGTCAATCGCGCTTTCGCACGCTCGAATTGGCCCCACGGCGATGCGCTCGGGAAGGTGATTGTTTTTGGCAATGAGGCAGGCAAAAGCACTGATTACCGCATTGTGGGAATTGTGAACGACGAGCATCAGCTTGGCCCCGACTCCGACAGCCACGCCGAGTTTTACTTGCCCGGTCAGCGTTTGCCATCGATGTATCTGGTAGTGCGCGCCACTGGCAGTCCGCTACAGATCGCGTCCGCTGTTAAGAAGGAAGTCTGGAACATCGACCGTGAGCAGCCTGTTTCCGAGATTCGCAACATGGAAGATGTTTTGCGCGAATGGACCGGACCGCGCCGGTTCAATATGACGGTATTGCTCGACTTTGCCGCGATTGCGCTGGTGCTGGCCGCCGTCGGACTTTATAGCGTGCTGGCTTACTCGGTCTCATTACGTACCCGGGAGATCAGCATTCGGGTTGCCCTAGGGGCTGAGCCGCGGAAGGTTGCTCGTTTTGTGGTGAATCAGGGACTGAAGCTTACGCTAGTTGGCGTCGTGCTTGGGCTGGCAGGAGCTTTCGCCTTGACTCAGTTTATGCAGAGTTTAATTTACGGTGTCAGCGCCATGGACCCTGTTACTTTTATTGCTGTTCCTTTCTTACTGGTTGTTGTTGCTGTGGCGGCGAGCTATCTGCCCGCTCGCCGGGCGTCACGCATTGATCCAATTGAGGCATTACGGGTCGAGTAAACAGGGTTTCAGATAGGAGATTTCCCGAAGGCTTGCGTACTGGTACTACTCACGCATAAGCGAGAACACTTTCTGTTGGGTGGCATCCCATCACGGCAGGGAGTCGATCCGCTTCGAGCACCACTAGCAGGTACTGCTCAGAAACAAAAAACAGATACAAATTCTCAACCAGCTAGTCCATTTAGTAGGTTCAGCCGTTTGGAGCACGAACCGCCATTCGCACCTTTGCGCTCATGAAACGAAAGCCAATGGCAGGTAAAAACACTGCGGTATTTGGGCTCTTTCCACGTAGTCGCGCGGATCAGGCGAAGGAGGCGAGCTGAGGGAAGAACCCGCTGACAGTGGCTTCGATAGGGAGGACTTCCCGTCCTTTCAGCAGTCCTCAACTCAAGTTGACAGTGTCCAAAATGCCAATTCCGGTTAAGGTATGCTTCCTAGCATTGCTGGCCTTACAAAGTCCTGCGAAAGCCGACAACAACCGTGACCTCAGCATTCGGATTCAGGATGCCGGTGTCTCTGGTTCAAGTCCATACGCAGGAGTGGACGTGCTCGTAAGAACTCGAGATCAATCTTGGCGCGAAAAGACAGATAGCGAGGGAATGGTTAATTTCACCGCGATTCCGTGTGGCGGAACCGTCAGTATCAAATTGTTAAATGTCGAGCAGCCATTTAGGACACTGGCCTTCCCATGTCAACCGACAACGCCACTGGGCATCAGCGCATTCGTAGCCAACTCCTGTCGTTCGCGCTTACAGTTGATTGCGAAACAAGCGAACCTGACGATGCCATTGTCGGGAATCGTAACGCAGCGTATACAATTCAAAAAATGCACAGCTGCCACCACTATAAACGGTTCCATTTCCGAGGGAGGAATTGACAACTATTTATTGACCGCTAGAAAAGGGCAGGAGATGAGCATACATGTAGTTCCGTTAGACGAGCAAAATTCTGTTTTGTTCGACGTGTACTTACGGCGTGATCCTGGCGTCTATATCCAGACGCCGAGCGCCAAAGCTGGGTGTATTGCAAGCGAGAACGTAATAGACTTTAAGGGCGTCTTGCCCGAGTCGGGTGATTATGTGATTAGTGTTTATGCCGACGGCGGCATCGGGCGATATTTCCTTGACGTAATCATTCAATAACGGTAATTGCCGCTTGGGACGCGAAAGCCATGATGCGCGACCCGCTGTGCTAAAAGACTGGTCCTCATCTTTGCCGAGCTTCCCTGCTCACGCCCGTTGCTTCTTTGAGTCTTCTTGAAAGAAGCCGTTCAATTCGGCAAACGCAACATTTCCGTTGAAACCGGCGAAGCTGCCCTGCTCGGCGATCTCTTTGGCTGCTCGAATGAAGCCGCTCCATGCCGCGCGCGCCAGAGAAGAACCGACGCTGATCCGCCTGACTCCCATCTTCGCCAGATCAGCTACGCGCAAGCCGGTATTCGAGCTCATCAGAACATTGACCGGCTTAGGGCTGACGGACTTGACAATCTCCTGGATCTGTTCGGCTTCGCTCACCCCCGGCGCGTAGAGGACATCGGCGCCTGCCTCCGAGTAGGCTTGCAGCCGCCGGATCGACTCTTCCCAAGGATTGGGGTGACCGACTAAGTAACACTCGGCGCGCGCAGTCAGCAAAACGCCGCTACCGGAATGATCGATCGCCTGACGGGCCGCCCTGATCCGATCAACCGCCAACGGCAGCGGGTAAAGCGGATCTTCCTCCTCACCGGTTGCATCCTCGATGGAGAGACCGGCAACTCCCGTCTTGGCGCACGCCCGGACATTCTGGCCTACGCCTTCCGGGTCGTGCGCGTACCCCGATCCGAAATCAGCGTTTACCGGCAAGTCCGTTGCGCTGACGATCTCCGCAATATGGCGAAGCATCTCATCACGGATGACGGCTCCATTCGAGTCCGGCAGACCACGGGAGAAGGCAAAACCGGCGCTCGTCGTGGCCAATGCCGGGAATTGGAGGTGCTGCAGGTATCTGGCCGTGCCTACATCCCAGGGATTCGGAATGACAAAACAGCCGCTTTGGTGAAGTTTACGGAAAGCGGTGATGAAAGGATGATCATTCGGCATTCCACCAAGTTTATAGCGGAAAGGTCTCCCGAGTGGTCATAGTACCGATTGCTGCTTACCAATTGTTTCAAGATTGTTCCCCAAGCGTCTTATTCAGGAGCTTGTTCAATCGACAGGCGGCTTTGCTCAATATCCAAGACGAAAGAGGAATGCAATGACTTTGATTTTGATTATCGTTTTAATTTTACTTTTGGGCGGAGGCAGCGGCTATTACGGTTATGGACGCTGGGGATACGGCGGCGGCGCTGGAATCGGCCTCGGGACTATTTTGCTGATCGTTTTGATTGCTTACTTATTGGGGCTCTTTCGCTAGGCTGCGTCGAAGATTCGCGTCAGCAACCTAATACGTGGCTGGCCGCCTTATGCGGCTGGTGCGAAAAAACGAATAAGGAAGAAGGTGAGTCCGGAGACTAGAGCAGATGCCGGGATGGTGAGAATCCACGCAATGACGATATCCGTAGCAACCGACCAACGAACGGCGCGGACGCGCTGGATGGAGCCGACACCAGCGATAGCTCCGGCAACAACGTGCGTTGTGGAAACGGGGAGACCCAGCCATGTCGCCAGGAGAATTGATATGGCGGCTCCGGTTTCCGCGCAAAACCCACTGCGCGGTTTCAAACGCGTGAGGCGTGTACCCATCGTGTGTACCACTCGCCAGCCGCCGCTCAGAGTGCCGAGCCCCATGGCGGCAGCGCAGGCAAGAATCACCCAGTCCGGAACGCGAAAGCTCTTCTCGAAACCGCCCGCCACGAGAACGGCTGTGATAATCCCCATCGACTTCTGCGCGTCATTTGTTCCGTGCGCGCAGCTGAGCAGCGATGCCGACACGATCTGCAAATGCCGGAACCAGCGATCCATGCGCGCCGGAGAAATTTTCCGGAAGCTCCAGTAGACCGCCAGCATGAGCGCATAGCCCAGCAGAAGCCCGATGACCGGCGCGGCCACAATAAAGACGAGCGTGACCGGCCACTTCCCCACCACAAGTCCGTGGATTCCGGCTTTCGCCAATGCAGCCCCAGCGTAACCTCCGATGAGCGCATGGGATGAGCTGATCGGCAGCCCCAGAAACCAGGTCAGCAAATTCCAGGCAATCGCTCCCAGAAGTCCCGCGAGGATGACATACGGGGTAACAATATGCGTGTTCACGAATCCGCCCCCCACGGTGGCAGC
>JBJMGL010000041.1:0-11143 GCA_045807985.1 Bryobacteraceae bacterium | reverse complement strand
TAGGTAAAGTTCTGTTTGAAGAGATGGCGCTGCCTGCTCCGACAAAGTGGGGCAAGGGGAAAGTGATCTCGACGGCGGCGGACGTTTTGGAAGGGCTAGCGGCGGTTCATCCGGTGGCGCAACTGGTGCTGGAGTACCGGCAACTGACGAAGTTGAAGGGCACGTATATTGATGCCTTGCCGCTGTTGATCCGTCCTCAAACGGGGCGGGTGCATACCACCTTTAACCAGATTGGCGCTGCTACGGGCAGACTGTCTTCCCTGAATCCGAATTTGCAGAACATTCCGATCAAGACCGAAGAGGGACGCGAGATTCGGGCGGCGTTTATTCCGGAAGACGGGTGGGATCTGGTGATTGCGGATTATTCGCAGATTGAGTTGCGGCTGATGGCTCATATGTCGCGGGATAGCGTTTTGCTCGATGCGTTTACGCGGCATCAGGATGTGCATACGCGAACGGCGGCGGAGATTTTCAAGGTTGATCCGGCGATGGTAACGCCGGAGATGCGGCGAGCGGCGAAGACGGTAAATTTTGGGATTGTTTATGGGCAGACGCCGTTTGGGCTGGCGCAAGGGCTCGGGATTGACCGCAAGGAGGCGGAGCTTTATATCCGGCGGTACTTTGAGCGTTACTCCGGGGTGCGGGAATTTATTGACCGGACTATTGCGGAGGTGCGGGAAACGGGAGTTAGTAAGACGTTGTTAGGACGGCGGCGGCCGATACCGGACATGCAGAGCCGGAATCCTTCGGCGCGATCCTTTGCAGAGCGCACGGCGGTGAATACTCCGTTGCAGGGAACGGCGGCGGATTTGATTAAGTTGGCGATGATTCGGATCGCGGATTTGATGCAAAGGGAAAAATGGCAGGCGCGAATGCTGTTGCAGGTGCATGACGAGCTGGTGTTTGAGGCTCCAAAGTCCGAGACGGATCGGTTGAAAGAAATGGTCAAGAGGGAGATGGAGAACGTTTACGAGTTGGCGGTTCCGCTGGTGGCGGATACGGGGAGCGGGCCGAATTGGAGGGATGCGAAGTGACGAGAGCGTGGGCTCTTTTAGCCATTGTTTTGTTGGTCGGGTCTGAGGCGTGCTCAAGCAAGAAAAAAGCTGAGATGAGTCGCGGGCCGGATCAGTATAAAGTCCGTCTGCAGACTACCAAGGGTGATGTGGTGATTCTGGTTCATCGCGATTGGTCGCCGCTCGGCGCGGATCATTTCCATGAGCTGACGAAGATGGGTTTCTATAACGGCAATTACTTCTTTCGCGCCCTGAAGGGTTTTGTGGTGCAGTGGGGGATCAATGGCGATCCGAAGGTGAATAAGGATTGGAGCGAGATTCCGATTCGTGATGATCCGCCGAAGGTGAGCAATAAGACGGGAACAGTGGTGTTTGCCATGGCGGGGCCGAGTTCGCGCACGACGCAGGTATTTATCAACCTTGGTGACAACAGCCCGAGTTTGGACCCGCAGGGGTTTACTCCGTTTGGGGAGGTGATTCAGGGAATGGAAAACGTGCAGAACTTCTTTATGGAATATGGGGATGGGCCTCCGGGCGGGAATGGTCCGAATCAGGCGGCGATTGCGGATATTGGGAATGGATATTTAGAGGAGCATTTTCCGAAATTGGATCGGATTAAGAAGGCGGAGGTGGTGCCATAGAAAACAGAAAACTTGTGCTGCGTATCTGGGTTCTGTTGTTCCTTACCTTACCGCTGGTAGCAAAAGATGGATTTCTGTTTACTTCGTTTCGCGGCAATGGGGAAACCGGTGTGTACCTGGCGATCAGTTCAGACGGTAAACACTGGACAACGCTGAATGGTAACCAGCCGTGGCTTAGGCCGGAACACAAAGGAATGCTAATGCGGGACCCGTGGCTCGGGCAAGGGCCAGACGGCATGTGGCACCTGCTGTGGACTTGCGGTTGGACACGAGCGGAGAGGAGCGGCGGGCTGACGATTGGTCATGCGAGTTCCCGAGATCTAAAGACGTGGAGCGTCCAGCAGGAGATACCGGTTATGCAAGACGAGCCAACGGCGCGCAATGCGTGGGCACCTGAAGCCGTTTGGGATGCCAAACAACAGCGATGGATTGTTTTCTGGGCGAGCACGATTCCGGGGCGCTTCCCCGATGCTGGGCAAACGGGCGATAGCGGCTATAACCACCGCATCTACGCGATGACGACGCGAGATTGGCAAAACTTTACACCGGCCAAGCTTTGGTTCGATCCGCATTTTAACTGCATTGATTCTACGGTGATTCATGACGGGAAGCGCTGGGTCATGATCTTTAAAGACGAGCGTAAAAATCCGCTGAAGAAGCAGCTTCGCGTAGCATTCGCCGGTACTTCCGAAGGTCCATGGCGTGACGTGTCGGAGCCTTTTTCACAACATTGGGTGGAAGGGCCAACAGCGATCCGGCTGGGAAGAGAGTGGTGGATTTATTTCGACCACTACACAAAACCACAGCACTACGGGGCGATAAGCACTAGAGATTGGAAGCATTTTCAAGATAGGACTGATGAAATCCACTTTCCCGAGGGGCAGCGGCATGGAACGGTGGTTCGTATTAGTGAAGCGATGGCTCAAACCTTAGAAAACGGTTCCGCCGAGAGTGATGTGCCAGCGTCCATGAGTACTCACTCGCTTAGCAAGAGGTAGCTTTGGATCTTAGCCGACGGATGTTTCTTCATGCTGGCGCGGCTGCAGGAACAGCGTTTAGCAGCGCAGCGAATCGTACGCCAGAGCCTGCTCCTTATGGAGCGATTCCTACGGCGCGGCAGTTGGCGTGGAGCGAGCTTGAGTTTTATAACTTCCTTCACTTCACGGTGAATACGTTTACCGACAAAGAGTGGGGCTATGGCGATGAAAGCCCGTCAATTTTTAATCCCACTGCTTTCGATGCAGACTCGATTGCCGAAGATCTGAAGGCGGCGGGCAGCAGGGGCGTCATCCTCACCTGCAAGCACCACGATGGATTCTGTCTTTGGCCGACGAAGACCACGGAGAGGTCTGTGAAGAATAGCCCTTTTCGGGGCGGCAAGGGTGATGTTGTTCAGGAGGTGGCCGAGGCGGCGCGCCGACATGGATTGAGGTTCGGCGTGTACGTGTCGCCTTGGGACCGCAGCCAATCCACCTATGGACGCCCGGAGTACATCAGGATCTATCGTCAGCAGGTTCGTGAACTCTTGAGTGATTATGGGCCGTTGTTTGAAATCTGGCACGATGGGGCAAATGGCGGGGATGGTTACTACGGAGGCGCTCGTGAGAAGCGCGTTATTGATAAGTTGCGCTACTACGATTGGGCCAACACCTGGAATTTAGAGCGGCAATTGCAGCCGGGCGCTGCCATTTTTAGCGATGTTGGTCCTGATGTCCGTTGGGTGGGAAATGAAAAGGGTCGAGCGAGTGAAACTTGTTGGGCGACCTATACTCCGCGTTCGCCCAATGGCGGCCCTGGTTCGCCGGGAGATGTGGTGGAGGCCGAAGCAACTACAGGCACGAGGGATGGAAAAGCCTGGATGCCGGCTGAGTGCGATGTATCTATCCGCCCTGGCTGGTTTTGGCATGAGAGGGAAAATGCCAAGGTGAAAACTCCGCAGGAGCTATTGAACATTTACTATGCTTCGGTTGGCCGTGGCGGTAGTTTTCTGCTGAATGTTCCGCCAGACCGCCGCGGTTTGATCCATGGATCAGATCGGGCTACGCTGAAAGGTTATGGCCAGCGAATGAGGAGTATCTTCGAGCGGAGCCTGGCTGCGGGCGCGCGCGTGGCGGCTTCGAACACCAGAGGGAATAGTCCTCGCTTCCAGGCAGAAAATCTCTTTGATGGACATCGCGATACTTACTGGGCGAGCGATGACCGCGTCACAACGCCTGAAGCCATCATCAGTTTTCCGGCTGAAATCAGCTTTAACGTCGTGCGTCTTCGGGAATACCTTCCGCTTGGGCAGCGAGTTGCGGAGTTTACGATAGAAGCCTGGAGCGGCGGTGATTGGAAGCGAGTTGCCGCTGGAACCAGCATCGGTATGTGCCGCATTCTGCGGACGGATACAGTTGTTCGCGCAGAGCGGGTTCGCTTCCGAGTTTCCCAATCGCCAGTGTGCCCAGCGATTTCTGAGCTTTCTCTTTTTTCTGATTTGTAACAAGTTCAGTGAACTATTTTGTCTCACCAGACTTCACGTCCAACGTCCAGGGTTTCGGCTCGGGCAGCCATAGCTTGCCGTTGCCGATTTGAAGCGGCATCCAGAGATAGCGTGAGTCCCATTGTGCCTTGGGTTTCCAGATATCGCCCATAAAGATTACCGTGGTCGTCTTGGTTCCTATTATTTTCAGCAGCATGGTCGATTGCGAACCGTACGTCTTGGTTTCGGGCGGGGCAATATCCTGGAACTCGGACCACGGCCCTTCTAAGGCGGCGGCGGTGGCGTATTTGTTCGGATTGGGTGCCCAGCCGGTCAAAGCCGAGCCCACTGCATAGTAAAGTCCTTTGTAGTGGATTACTGCTCCGCCCTCCAATGGCGCCTTAATCAGGCTCATTTCGCGATCCACTGTTAGATAATCGTCCGAGAGTCTGGCGATATGAAAGCCCTTCAGTGGCCGGTCCTCAAAAATGAGATAGGCTGAGCCATCGTCGTCTATAAACTGGCCAATATCCCGGCTCTCGTGGCCGAGCGGACGAAAGCTGTTCACGTACCGATAATTGCCGTCAACTGTATCGGAAATAGCCACGCCGACCCGTGCGACCTGGTACTTGGCGTCGTCCACGTGCATGTACATTACAAGCTTTCTAGTTTTCGCATTGTAGAAAACTTTGGGGCGCTCCAGTACCCATCGTGGGCCAAAATTCTCCGGGTCAGTGAATTGGATGACCTGGTTACGAAACGTCCAGTGAACTAAATCCGGAGAGAAATAACAGCTGACGTACCGTTTGGCGGGATCTAGTCCTTGGGATCGGTCCTCTCCAAACCAATAGTAGGCGCCGTTCAGCTTTACAATCCCGCCGCCATGGGCTTGAATGTGCTGGCCGCGATTGTCGGGCCAGACTTCTCCCGGCTTGATGGTCCGTGGTGTTTCGAAACCAGTGGTGAGCGCTACGCTCAACAGAGCAGTGGTCAAGCTCAGGGCTGTACCTGCGAGGATTGTGATGGGCATAGTTTAAATATCTTGCACGGTCCCAGAATGACCGCAAAAGATGTGTGTCAATTGAGCTCTGGGATAATTACGACTATCCCCTTGTGAGTTGTCGCGTCTTATGTTTACGCGCTTGAATGGAGTGTGTTCTGTCATGGTCGTTCGTGGTTTGTGTTTACGTACTTTATTGGTAGTTCTTGCCGCTGGATGTAGCGTTTTACAGGCTCAATCGGCGGGTTCATCACCGGCGCTTCCTTCTGGCATTACTCGTGGGCCTTCGGTGGAGGGCATTACGGAGTATGACATGCAGAATGGGTTGCGTGTCCTGCTATTTCCTGATCCGACGAAGGCGACTACCACTGTCAATATCACGTATCTGGTCGGATCGAGAAATGAGAGTTACGGCGAGACGGGCATGGCGCATTTGCTGGAACACATGCTGTTCAAGGGGACTCCGAAGCATCCTAATATTCCGCAGGAGTTGACGGAGCATGGCGCGCGGCCGAATGGGACTACCTCGTTTGACCGGACGAACTATTTTGAAACATTTCAATCAAGTGATGTCAATCTGAATTGGGCGCTGGATCTGGAAGCGGACCGGATGGTGAACTCATACGTTGCGAAGACGGGTCTGGACAGCGAGATGACCGTGGTCCGGAATGAGTTCGAGATGGGAGAGAATAGTCCGGCTAACATTCTTGAGGAGCGCGTTCTTTCGACCGCTTACCTTTGGCATAACTATGGAAAGTCCACGATTGGGTCGCGGTCGGATATCGAGCATGTTCCGATTGAGCGGCTACAGGCGTTTTATCGCCGGTATTATCAACCGGACAATGCCGTTTTGACGGTTGCCGGGAAAATGGATGAAGCGCAGGTGCTGGCGCTGGTGGCTAAATACTTTGGAGCTATTCCTAAACCGACGCGTGTGCTGGAGAAGACTTATACGGAAGAGCCGGTGCAGGATGGCGAGCGTACGGTGATGCTGCGCCGGGCCGGCGATCAGAAAGTCATGATGGTGGGCGTTCACGTGCCCGCGCTGGCGCACCCGGATGGAGCGTTGGCGAGCCTAATCGGTGATGTTTTCTCGAATGCTCCCTCAGGACGGCTTTATAAAGCCTTGGTCGAGACGAAAAAGGCTGGGTCTGTCGCTAACGATACCACCGATACTCGTGAACCGGGCATGCTTATCCTGATGGCGCTTGCTCCCAAAGAAGCGGACCTGGACGATATCCGGAAGACCTTTCTTCAGGTGATGGACGAGATGGAATCGACGCCTCCCACCGAAGCGGAAGTAAATCGCAGCAAAACGAAATTCGATACGCAATTTGATTTGCTGCTCAGAAATTCGGAACGCGTTGGTTTAACGTTGAGCGAGTATATTGCCGCCGGTGACTGGCGTCTGGCGTTTATTACGCGCGACCGTATTCGAGACGCCAAGACAGCGGATGTGGATCGTGTCGCCAGAACGTACCTGAAAGAGTCGAACCGGACGGTTGGCTTATTTATTCCGACCGACAAACCGGACCGTGCCGAAATACCGCAGACTCCTGATATTCAGGCGCTGGTGAAGGACTACAAGGGCGGCGAGGTGATGGCCGCTGGAGAGGCGTTCGACCCCAGCCCGGCGAACATTGATAAGCGGACGGTGCGGGGTGAGTTGCAGCCGGGAATCAAGCTGGCGATGATTTCAAAGAAGACGCGCGGCGGGGTGGTGCATGCGACTTTGCGGCTGCACTTCGGGGATGAAAATAATCTACGCGCGAAGGATGCGCCCGCGGATTTAACGGGCTCGATGCTGATGCGTGGAACAGATAAGCGGACTCGCCAGCAGATTACGGACGATCTCAATAAGTTAAAGGCGCAGGTGCGAGTTCGCGGCAGTACTACGGGCGCTACGGTTTCGGTTCAGACCACGAAAGAAAACTTTCCGGCTGTGATGCAGATTGTGGGGGAAGTGCTGCGGCAGCCTTCGTTCCCCGCGAGTGAGTTTGAGGCCTTGAAGCAGCAGCAGCTTACTTTTCTCGAAAGCCAGCGGGCGGAGCCTACCGCAATTGCTCAATTGAGCGCCGAACGCCATTTGCATCCTTATCCCAAGGGAGATGTTCGTTATGTTTACACCATTGACGAGCAGATTGCTGATGTGAAAGCGACGAAGTTGGAGGATGTGAAGAACTTCTATCAGCAGTTTTATGGGACGTCGAAGGCGGAGTTTGCGGTCATCGGGGATGTCGATGCGGAAGCAGTGCAGAAACAGGTGTCTCAATTGTTTAATAACTGGACGAGCAAGGCGCACTATCAGCGGGTTGTAACGGATTACAAACAAGTTCCGCCCGTCAATCAGAGCTTCGAAACTCCCGATAAGGCCAATGCCACATTTGTGGCGGTGCAGCCCGTGAAAATGGATGACGAGAATCCGGATTATCCGGCGCTGCTGCTATCGAATTACATGCTGGGCGGAGGCTTTCTTAATTCGCGATTAGCAACCCGCATTCGAGTTAAGGAAGGGCTCAGCTATGGGGTTGGGTCTCAATTATCAGTGCCCACGAAGGAAGATAGCGGCATGTTTCTGACGTATGCAATTGCCCGGCCACAAAACATGGCAAATGTGGAGAGCAGTTTCAAAGATGAGGTTGCCAAAGCATTGCAAAACGGTTTTACCGCGGAGGAGATCGCGGCGGCGAAATCGGGTTGGCTGCAATCGCGGCAGGTAAGCCGGGGACAGGATAACGAACTGACCAGCAGGTTGGCGAATCAGGCTTATTGGGACCGCACCATGCAGTGGGACGCCAAGCTGGAAGCGGCAGTGAATAGCTTGACTGCCGAGCAGGTGAATAGCACGATTCGCAAGTATCTCAACCTGGGGCAGATTAGCATTTTCAAAGCTGGTGATTTTGCAAAAGCGAAAGCATCGGCGGCTTCTGTTCCTTCGACGAAATAGGAGGGGCGGTCCCTGTAAGGGTTGGCTTAAACGTGAATAAACATGTGTTTTGCATATGAAGGTTGGATACACTGTCCGAGAGCATGCATCACAAGGAGGCCATAATTATGAATCGCAGGCGGTTTAATTCCCTCCTGGCCGCAATAACGGCTTCCACGGCTGGGCGTGCGTTCAGCCAAGAGCCGAATGCCGGAAACTCACGAAAATTTCAACCGACTTGGGATTCGTTGGAGAGGCATCAGGTTCCCGATTGGTTTCAGGATGCCAAGCTGGGCATTTTTATTCACTGGGGACTTTACTCCGTGCCCGCGTGGGCTCCGCCAACCGGCGAACTAGGAAAGGTAGATTGGAACACCTGGTTCACCAATAACCCGTATGCCGAGTGGTACCTGAACTCGCTTCGCATTACGGACTCGCCGACTTACAAGCACCACCTCGAAAAGTACGGGAAGAATTTCGATTACTACCAGTTCACGGACACTTTCGACCAAAGCACTCAATCCTGGAAACCGGAGGAGTGGGCCGCTCTGTTCAAGAAAACGGGAGCCCGGTATGTCGTCCTGACCACGAAGCACCACGACGGGTTCCGGCTCTGGCCCTCCGCCGTGCAAAATCCGCACGCGAATGGCCGTCAACTTTCGCCCAAACGCGACCTGGTCGGCGATCTTACGTCCGCAGTCCGCTCTTCGGGCATGAGGATGGGGTTGTATTATTCAGGTGGACTGGATTGGACTTTCACTAGCGAACCGATACGCAACAGGAAGGACCTGATGGCTCGCGTTCCGCAGTCGGAGGAGTACGCACAGTATGCCGATGCACACTGGCGGGAGCTAATCCAGCGGTATCAGCCTTCCGTGCTGTGGAACGACATCAACTATCCCAAGCTCGGCCAGATTCCGCAGATCTTTGCTGAGTATTACAATGCCGTTCCGGAGGGAGTCATCAATAATCGGTTTGGCGTACCCTTCGCAGACTACACGACTCCTGAATACGCCAAGTACGACAAGATTACTTTGGAGAAATGGGAATCCTGCCGTGGCCTTGGATTTAGCTTTGGTTATAACCAAATTGAGGGACCTGAGCAGGTGCTTCCTCCCGACCAGCTTGTAGCGCTGCTTGTCGATATTGTGAGTAAGAACGGCAACCTGCTGCTTAATATTGGTCCTAAACCGGATGGCACCATATCGGACATTCAGTTGGACCGGCTGCACAAGCTCGGCGAGTGGCTGAATGTTAACGGCGAGGCTCTTTTTGAGTCGCGTCCGTGGGTGAGAGCTGCGGCGACTACGCCGGAGGGCGCGGATATGCGTTTTACCAGCAAAGGTGAGGCGCTGTACGTCGTGTTTCTCCATCCCGCAGCCGGAAAGAGCTTGAAGATTCCCTCGGCTCGTGCGGCGGAGGGAACCACGGCCCAAATTTTAGGAAGCTCCTCGAAAGCCTCTGTCGCTCAGAATGGCAACGATCTCGTGGTGACTGCAGAGGGCGGCCCGCCGCAGGGATACGCTGTTACAGTGAAGTTGAGTCCGGCTCCGACATCGCTGGCCTAAATTTCGGATTGCTGCTACACTCGCGTTACCTGTCACGTGCATGAAGAAACGTGCGCAACCAAGCTATTTCGTTCCTGCACTGGAAAAGGGTCTCGACATTCTGGAGGCTCTGGCCGAAGCCTCTGCCCCTCAAACGCTTGCTGAACTGGCTCGGACTTTGAAGCGGACATCGAGCGAATTATTCCGGATGATCGACGCCTTGGAAAAGCGTTCGTATATCGCTCGCGATCCCGCTACGGGCGCTTACCGTCTTACGCTGAAGCTTTATGAGTTAGCGCACACTCACTCGCCCGTGGATCAACTGCTGCGCGCTGCCGAACTGCCAATGCGTAGTCTTGCTGCTTCCATCCACGAATCTTGCCATCTCTCTGTTATGAGCGATGCTCACCTGCTCGTTATCGCTCAGGCTGAAAGCCCGGAGCCCGTCAGGTTATCGGTCGAGGTCGGTTCCAAGGTCGTGCCCTTGAATACCGTTTCAGGAACCTTGTTAATTGCGTTCATGGTGCCGGACGCGCAGAAGCGTTTCTTAGAAGGAGACATAACCTACGCCGCGCTGAGCGCACGGAGGCAGAAATCTCTTCGCCATCAGCTCTCGAAGATCTATCACCAGGGTTGGCATCTTGCGCCCAGTACCCGGCGCACAGGGCTGGACCTGTCCTGCATTGTAGGAAATCCTCAGCTTGGCGTGTCTGCTGCCCTGGGTATTCCTTTTCTCGCCGGTTTCGCCACTGAGGGCAAGGAACGCCGCACGCTGCCCGTCATTAAAGCATGCGCACGTAAAATTACAGGGGCGCTCGGCCTCCGTTCAGGAATCGACATTCCTGCCGTATACTAATTTGCTACTGTTAATTCTCCAGCGTGTTCAAGTGAAAGCGTCCGTCGAAGCAAAAAGAATAAGATTCTTGCAGGTTTCCGTGAGCGCTGGACAGATTTTTGCTCTTTTCCTCGGCTGTCTTGCCGCCGCTTCCATAGCGCAGGGCCAGGAGAGCGACACCGCGATTTTTAAAGACGACCGCCCAAGGTTTACCATTCTTTCTGAAATTACAGACAGTAGTGAGCGTAACAGTTTCCAAGCAGCTTACGAGGCTACGGACCCGGCGCAACGGCATGCGCTAGCGCAAGCCTTCATCGACTTATACCCGCAATCCTGGCTGCTGGCGCAGGCTTACGACATAGCCGCAAGGTCGTCCATCGACCTCGGCCATTACGAAGCAGCGCTGCGGGAAGGACAGTTTTCTCTCCGTCTCATGCCCGAGAATGCCACACTGCTGGTCCTCATAGCGAATATGGAGGCCCGGAGCGGGCTTCTCGATCAGGCTGAACGGAGCGCACGGGATGCGTTAGAGCATCTCCAGCAATTTGCACGTCCTAGCCATCTCAGCGAAGATCAATGGCGCTTGCTTCAACCTCAGCTGAGAGCATCGGCTTATTTTGCGCTGGGCCGGGCGTACACCGTGAAAGCAACACGAGAGCGAGCACGTAATCATGAACTGCTCGTGCAGGCGGAAGATGCGCTTCATCGCTCCGTGGCTCT
>JBJMGL010000040.1:0-1720 GCA_045807985.1 Bryobacteraceae bacterium | reverse complement strand
CCACCCCTCCGGGTTTGCGTTACCATCCTTACTGAACTTCTTTCGCATTTGAGGGTGGAATGATACGAATTCTAGTTGTCATGTTGTCTTTGCTGTTGTCATCCGGATCGCTTTGGGCAGAAGAAGAACGAGATAAGACCATCGGCCGCACGCGCGATGCCGGTACCATCCTGGAAGAAATAATGTCTGCTCCGGACAGTGGAATCCCTGAAGAAATCCTGAATTCGGCGAAGTGCATAGCTGTCGTGCCATCGTTGCTCAAGGCAGGATTTGGTATTGGCGGGGCCTATGGTAAAGGCGTAGCCAGTTGCCGTCTTGAGAAGGGCGATTGGAGTGCCCCAGCATTCTTCACTGTCAAAGGCGGCAGTTTTGGTCTGCAAATTGGCGGTCAGGCCGTGGACATGGTAATGGTCGTCGTCAACGAAAACGGCATGAAGCAGTTGCTCTCTAGCAAGTTCAAGTTAGGACTGGATGCCTCCGTGGCCGCCGGTCCCGTTGGACGCCATGCGGACGCTTCCACTGACTGGAAGATGCGGGCCGAAGTGCTTACTTACTCGCGCGCGCGAGGTGTCTTCGCAGGCCTTTCGGTGAATGGAGCAGCTATTACCCAGGGCAAGGATGAAACACGTGCCTTCTACGGACGCATGGTCCCGTTCCGCACGATTCTTAATGGCAACGTCGCTCCGCCGACCGAATCAACACCATTCCTCGCTGCCCTGAAAAAGTATGCCGGTTCAGCGCCTTTGAATCCCGCGACGCCAACGCCCGCAGCAACGGCTCCTGCACCCACAGGAAGATAGGAGCAAGGTAATAACCCGGCAATCGCGCAGCAGCGGGGAAGGGTCTTGTATGCGCTGCCATCACGACAAGTTTGACTTGGAATTTGTCGGGTGCTACCTTCCGCTTTCGCTTAATGCGCTACAAACTGGAATTTGCGCCGATATGGCTGATTGTTAAGGTGCTTGGCCTGTTGCCACACAGGCTGGCGCGGGCGATTGGAATTGCCATTGGCTACCTGGTCTACGTAGTGCATAGCCGTCTGCGGCGGGTCGCGCAACGCAACTTGCGGATGGCTTTGCCGGAGAAATCTCCACGTCAACATCGTCGGATCATTCGTGGGGTCTTTCGCACATTGGGCCGGCAGTTGGCTGATTTTTGTCATTTTCCTGACTTCACTTCGCAAAACATTGAGACGCTCGCTGTCTACGAAGGACACGAGGCGTTTGACCTCGCACGCCAGCGTGGGAAAGGGGTGCTCTTCCTTACCGCACACCTCGGTGCATGGGAGATTGGCTCGTTTGCCCACTCCCTTTATGGCAACAAGATGAAGATCATCGTGAGAGCTTTGGATAATCCTTATCTCGATCGGATAGTCACACGCTATCGCACCATGCATGGTAATCAGGTGTTCGAGAAGCAGGAGTTCGCCCGAGCATTGTTTGCGGCAATGAAAGCCGGAGAGACTGTCGGCGTTTTGATGGACCAGAATATGACTCCGCCACAAGGCGTATTCGTGGACTTCTTCGGCATTCCCGCATGCACTGCCAGCGGAATAGCACGAATGGCACTGCGGACTGATGCTGCCGTGGTGCCGGCCTTCACCATTTGGGACTCAATACTCGGAAAGTACCGTGTGCACTTCGATGCCGCCATTCCACTGCTGCGCACCGGAGACACCGAGGCCGATGTCATCCAGAACACCGCCAGATTTACGAAGGTG
>JBJMGL010000039.1:0-2460 GCA_045807985.1 Bryobacteraceae bacterium | reverse complement strand
GCTCAATCTTGGACTTCGCTACGAGTTATTCACGCAACCGGTTGACGCCCGTGATTTGGGAAGCTTGTTCAATGTAGCGACCGGCCAGTATGCGCTTCCCGGTAAGGGCGGGTACTCACGCGCGATTGTTGATGGCGATCACAACAATTTCGGGCCACGAGCCGGCTTTGCCTGGCAGGCTACTTCGAAACTGGTGTTGCGCGGCGGATATGGCCTGTTCTTCGGAGAGCGTGATCAGAATCAACAGGTAACCCAGTTTTCCGGTAATTTGCCGAACGTTCCCACAGTATCTCTGCCAACCGTCTCTGCAAGCCAGACCGTGACGCCACCCTTTACCATTAACACTCCGATTCGAGTTGTGCCCACAGATCCCTCGCTCGCTTCGTTTACAGCTGCGAATCCTTTCGTCGGCACCATTCGCACGGCCGGGTTCCACGAGTCACGTGATCCAATGCTGCATCAGTTTAATTTCGACATGCAGTTTCAATTGACGAAATCGATTCTGCTCGAAGCCTCTTACAGCGGCGCACTCGGCAGGGATCTTTCTTCGTTATTCATCAACCAGAACCAGATCCCCTTTTCACAGGCGCTGGTGGGCAACAATAGGCAAGCGTTCCGACCCTTTCCCTACATCAACGGAACGGTGCTAAATACCAGCTCGTTCGCTTCCAATAACTACAATTCCGCAAACTTCCGCTTAGAGAAACGCACAACGAGGGGACTTGCGCTTCTTATTAACTACACGATCCAAAAAAATCTGGAATCGGGAGGAGCTGGACCGGATGCGTACACGCAAAACGGCGGAACAAGCGTCGCGATGGATTCTTACAACCTTTCGTTGGAACGTTCCTATGCTCCGATCGATGTGCCACAAATTTTTTCCGGTAGCGCGGCTTATGAACTGCCCTTCGGACCCGGAAAGAAATGGCTGTCTCACGGCGCAGCAGGCAAGATTATTGGCGGATGGCAAGTGAACGGCATCGTCACGCTCCGGGGTGGCTTCCCCACCGACATCCGCACGAACGTGCTGCCGAACGGTATCTTTAACACCTTTAACGTAGCTGACCGGGTAATCGGACAGAACATGGTGCTCGACAACGCGAGTGTCGATGCCTACTTCAATCCGGCAGCATTTGCGGTCCCAGGTACGGTGTTGAGCACTACAGGAGCCGCTATTACCAAGTTCGGCAACGCTGCGCGCCGTGTGGCTCGAGGCCCTGGCTCGAAGAACGCGGACATCTCCATTTTCAAGAACACCTATTTCGGTGAACGAACCATGCTTCAGTTCCGGGCAGAATTCTTCAACTTCACCAATACTCCAACGTTCTTTTTGCCCTCGGCCAACAGTCCAACGCTGACGTGCATAGGCGCTTCTGGAAGCGCTTGCAATTCGAATAATCCGCAGTTCGGCAAGCTCTCCAGCGGCACCGCGACCGGCCGTCAGATTCAATTTGGTTTGAAGTTTTACTTTTGATATGGAGCGACTTGTCAAGTGTCGCGTAAAGGTGAAGTAAACGCGATCTGGAAATACTCGTAAGAGGATTCGAGGAGCGTGCAAACAGGAAGCAGCACGGGAGGCAGGGAGGAGCAAGTGCGACGGTTGATCACTCTGATATCCGCGGGTCGGAACCGCACAATCGTGATCCGTCGGGAGCTGCCTCGGACTAAGAGCGCGAGTTCGGGCGCAAAGCCGTATCGCATAAAAGTTCGGAGGGTTCTCCTTGCCGTGAGCCCTTCGCCTGCCACCGATGCTGCTTCCAAAAAATGCAAAGCTTCTTTCTCAGGCAGCTTTCGGCTGCGGTTGCGGTTCGGTTTTGAGGGCAATGGCCCAAGCAAAGCCCAACAGTTCACGAGCAATAGCAGTGACGACTTGGGGTTTGTTCTTGCCGGCAGCCGCGAGCTTCTTGTAGCGCGTACACAAACGCCATTGTGCCTTCCAGGCGATGTCTTTGACTTGCTGGTCCAGGCCTTGTTGCCGTTTCAGCAGAAAGCCTCCGACCCAAGGTTTGTGTTGATAGGCCCAGGCCGCTTCCACCATCACGCGGCGCAGATGAGCATTGCCGGTTTTAGTGATGCCGCCTCGTTGGATACGATTGCCGCTCGAGTACTCACTCGAGACCAGACCGCTGTAGCTCATCAGCTGACGAGGATTTTGGAATCGGCTGAGCGAACCGGTTTCGGCCACAATGGTCACGGCCGTCGTCTGCGCCACGCCGCGCAACGCTTGCAGGGCGACAATCACGGAACGAATTGGCTCGGGTGCCGTCGCAATAGCCTGATCAATGGCCTTCTCCAGGCGGGCGATGCGCTCGCCGGCATGATGCACTTCATGCACATAGTCCGCGAGCGTCGCCTGGAGTGCCGGTTGCTCAAAGTGTACGTGGTCATGCAGCCAGTCATGTATTTCGCAGTCCACTTCTTTTTGATATGATCGGTATAGTGTGGTGTTTGGATATTGTG
>JBJMGL010000038.1:0-14250 GCA_045807985.1 Bryobacteraceae bacterium | reverse complement strand
TGAAGAGCGTCGATTGCCGACTTTTTGATGATAAGGAAACGGCATTGGATTGGTTGGGCGTTATTGAGCGCCCACGGTTCGAGGAGTTCGAAGATGCAGTTTCCCCGTCCAGTCAGAACGAGATCGCTGAGTAAATATAAGGCAACGATACCGCGTTCGTTTTGCTGACCGAACGCAGGTCGTCCCCCGCGAACAGGTGGCCGATTCCGAGCTGCCGTTTATCATGCTGGTGCCGTGATCTCCCTAGGATCTGAATTAACGTTCCCAAGGCACGCCTGTGATCCGCTAAATTACCTAGTGGAGCGGAGAACTCTTCCGCGGCTAAAAACTACAATAGGAATTCCCCGAACGCATTCGTTTTGTTTGAAAACGGCCAGGAGATTCTATGCTGGAAAGTAGACGATGAACGAGACGCTTTCTCAGCGCGCCGAAGAGTTGCGCAGGCAACTGGCACATCATGAGTACCTGTATTACGTGCTGGACCAGCCCGAAATTTCTGATGCTGAATATGACGCGCTGATGCGCGAGTTGCGCCAGTTCGAAGATGCTCATCCCGAGTTGCGGACGCCGGATTCACCCACACAGCGAGTAGGCGGCCAGCCGCGTGAAGGATTTGTTAAAGTTCCGCACAGTTCGCCAATGTTGAGCCTGGATAATGCGCTCAATGAGGAGGAGTTGCGCGAGTTTGACGGGCGTGTGCGGTCGCTGCTGAAGTCGGAAGAGTTTCAGTATGTGGCTGAGTTGAAACTGGACGGGTTGTCCATGGCGGCGTATTACAGCGAAGGCCGGTTCCGGCAGGCGATCACGCGCGGCGATGGACGTATTGGCGAAGATGTGACCGAGAATGCCCGGACGATCCGGTCGCTTCCCTTGCGTTTGCAGCCGAAAGCAATGGAAGCGGATGGATTTGAGGTTCGCGGCGAGGTGGTGATGCAGCGCCGGTACTTCGAACGCTTGAATGAGGAGCGTGAACGGCAGGGATTGGCTCGTTTTGCGAATCCGCGCAATGCGGCGGCGGGGGCGCTGCGGGCGCTTGATCCGTCTTATACGGCTTCGCGTCAGCTCGATTATTTTGCTTACTTTTTGTTGCGCGATGGCCGGACGATGCTCAACAGCCAATGGGAGACGCTCCAGCAACTGTCGGCGGCGGGCTTCAAGGTCAACCGCTCTCGGCAGAAGTGCAGGAACGTGGAGGAATTGCTGGCGTTCATCCGCGAGTGGGATACCAAGCGGGAAGAGCTTCCTTATGAAATCGACGGAGTGGTAGCGAAGGTCGATTCGATCGCGCAGCAGGAAACACTGGGCTGGACCGCGAAGGCTCCGCGTTGGGCCATCGCCTTCAAGTATGCGGCGCGGCAGGCAACCACGGTTCTCGAAGACATTGGTGTGCAGGTGGGGCGCACGGGCACCCTCACTCCGGTGGCGCATCTGAAGCCGATCAGCATTGGCGGCGTGACAGTTGCGCGAGCTACGCTGCACAACGAGGATGAAATTGCGCGGTTGGGCGTGCAGATCGGCGACACGGTTTTGCTGGAGCGCAGCGGAGATGTAATTCCGAAGATTGTGCGCGTCCTCGAGCCGGGAATACATCGCCATCCTTTTACCATGCCGAAAGCGTGCCCGGTTTGCGGCGGCCATGTGGTGCGGGAAGAGGGTGAAGCGGCGAGCCGGTGCATCAATACAAACTGTCCGGCGCGGCTGCGGGAATCGCTGCTGCACTTTTCGGCGCGTCCGGTGATGGATATTGACGGCATGGGAGAAGCTCTGGTGGATCAACTGCTGGCTCGCGGGCTGGTGAAGAATATTGCGGATCTGTATGAGCTGAAAGAGGAGCAGTTGGTTGAGCTGGAGCGCATGGGCAAGAAGTCAGCTTCAAAAGTGATTGCGAATATCAACCGTTCGCGGGCGCAGCCGTTAAGCCGTTTGCTGAATGGGCTCGGGATACCGTTTGTGGGCGAGCGCACGGCGCAGATTTTGGCGGGACATTTCGGGAGCCTCGATGCGATTGCGGCGGCGTCCGTGGCGGATTTGCAGCAGGCGCAAGAGATCGGGCCGAAAGTGGCGGATTCGATCCGGCAGTTTTTTGCCGAGGAACGGAACCGGGAGTTGATCGAACGCTTGCGGGCTGCCGGATTGCAATTTACCGGGCCGAAGACGAGCAGGGCGGAGGGCGCGCTGTCGGGCCGGACGTTTGTGTTAACGGGTACGCTGCCTACTTTGAAACGCGAAGAGGCCAAGGAGCGGATTGAGGCGGCGGGGGGCAAGGTGGTTGGATCGGTGAGCAGTAAGACGCATTATGTGGTGGCGGGCGAAGAGGCAGGCTCGAAGCTCGATAAGGCGCGGGATCTGGGAGTCGCGGTGCTGGATGAGACGGGATTGCTATCGATGCTCGATGGCGGGAAGAGTTAATTGCCGCAGCCATCAGCACATCCTCTAATAGGTTGGAAGGGCTTTGTCGCGACGCTCTTGTCGTGGGGACCGCCTGGTTTGTTTTTGCTCGCTGTTCTGGATTCCGCCGGGTTGCCGGTGGTGGGCGGGGTTGATTTCCTGCTGGTTGCGATTGCGGCGAACCATCCCGAGCAGGCTTATCTGGCCGGCGTTTGCGCGATTGCCGGGTCTTTGCTGGGCAGTTCCGTATTGTTCGGCATCGCGCGTAAAGGTGGCGAGGTTTTGCTGGCCAGGTATATTGCCAGCCGTCGCGGGGCTCGTATGCACGCGTGGTTTGAGCGTTATGGCCTGGTGACGGTGTTTATTCCGGCGCTGTCTCCGCTTCCGCTGCCGATGAAGATTCCGGTTTTTTGCGCGGGCGCTTTGGAGGTGCGGTGGGCTTTTTTCATCGGCGTGGTTCTGTCGGCCAGAGCAATACGCTACTTTGCTCTCGCGTTTCTTGGTTTACGCTACGGACAGATGACGTTCAGCTTGCTTCGGACGCATCTTTGGGCGGTGGTTCTTTTGGCGCTTGGTTTGGCGGCGGCGGCTCTTTTGGTTTTGCGCGTCATTGAGGGGCCAGAGCCCGCGGTTGAAGGGTAACCGTGAATAAGAGAAAGTAGATTCCGGAAATACCGTGCGACTTGCCACTATTCTTTTGCTGCTTCCTTTCTGGTGCAGGGGGGCTGACCCTTCGTGGCAGGAGGTGTTGCAGCGTATTCGCGCCAATGTTGGGCAGCAGGTGAGCCGAGTGGCGAACTATACCTGCGTGGAGAGTGTAGATCGCAGCTACTTCTTTGATTCCTTCAACAGGATTTCGGGCTGCGCTAACTATCGCAAGGCGCCTCCCAAACAGTTGTACATGCGCGATCGCCTCCGGCTGGACGTGGCGGTTTCGGAAGGCCGGGAAATCTTTTCGTGGCATGGGGGTAAGAGTTTTTCTTCCAAAGGCGTGGAGGATGTTGTGCAGTCAGGGCCGATCTCGTCTGGTTCGTTTGTCGGGTATTTGCGGAATATCTTTTTCGAGGAAGGGGTGAAGATTCGCTTCGCCGGGCGTACGTCGAGCGCTGGCGGAGACTTTTATGTTTTTGATTATGTTGTTCCGCTAGGAAGCAGCCATTATCAGGTGGGCAGCGGCAAAAAGCGTTGGATTGTGCCCTTCCATGGAAGATTTTCGGGCAGCGGGACGAACTTTGAGCTGACAAGCCTGCAAATCATTGCGGACGAGATGCCTCCCGAATCTGAAATCTGCAATGCCGGAAGTGAAATCGAGTACCAGCTTGTGGACATTTCCGGCAAAGCTTCGCTGATTCCAAAAAGCTACGTGCTCGATATCAGTAATAGTAATCATTTGTATACGACTAGCCGCAGCGAGTACACGCAATGCCGGGAGTTTCGCGGGGAATCGAATCTCCGTTTCGATATGAATGATGATGCCGCGACGCAACGGACGCCAGTTGTGCGTGATGAATGGTTGCCAGCGGGCACGACCCTGCACGTTCGATTGCGTACTCCCGTGGATGACCGGACCTCGTTTACGGGTGATCCCGTGGAAGGATCCTTGATCGACTCCGTCAAAGTGAAGGGTTCGGGCATTACGATTCCTAAAGATGCCATTTTGTACGGCGTGATCACCAGGCTTGAGTTCTATGCGGAGCCGTTCAAGCATTGCCTTGTCAGCATCCGCTTTCAGCGGCTCACGTTTGGGCCTAATTCGTTTCTGCTCGACGCGGCTCCACGGTCCTCGAATGCGGACCGGAAGTGGTTGGCCGAGGCTTACCAGGGGCGGATTCCCTTCAACATTGCCGCTGATCTGGAAAACGGGCTTTTCGTATGGACCTCCAGCCATTTCCATAAGGACCAGCATTTCGCGGCTGATTGGAAGACCAAAACGCCCGCCATAGACTCGCCCGAGTAAGATATAGGGCATGCCAGCAAATTCCCGCCGCGCCTTTCTCCAACAAGCCGCGGCTATCGCTTCCGTGTCGAAGCCGCTCTTTGGAAGAGATCCGTTTCGCAAGACGAACCTTGGAGTTGAGCTTTATACGGTTCGCAATGTGATTACGAAAGATCCAAAGGCGGTCTTGCAGAGTATCAAAGAAATCGGCTATACGGAGGTTGAGGCTACCGACTACGGCAACTTTGACCAGGTTTGGTCGGCGATTCAGGAGACGCAGCTTACGCCCGCCAGCATCCATGTGAATGCCGCGCTGCTTGATAAAGACACTGGTGAGATTGACGCGAGATTTTCCCTGTTTAAGCAGCGGGGGTTTCGATATGTTGTATATCCGTATGTTGCGCCGGAAAAGCGCGGCGGGGCCGATGTCTACAAGCGTATGGCGGCGTCTCTGAATAAAGCGGGAGAGCGGGCAAAAGCGCAGGGGCTAACGCTTTGCTACCACAATCATGCGTTTGAGTTTGAGCGGCAGGGCGATACGAGTCCGCTTCAGATTTTGATGACGGAAACAGCTAAAGATCATCTGGCGCTGGAACTGGATATTTTCTGGGTGACGGTGGCGGGCCATGATCCGGTGGATTTGTTGAAGACTTATGCGGGGCGCGTTCCGCTTTTGCACTTGAAGGACAAGGCAAAGGGCATTCCCGCTCAAACGCAATACAACGAAAAGGTTCCACGGGAGACGTTCAAAGAAGTTGGTAATGGATCTATTGATGTTCCGGCGGTGCTGAAGGCGGCTGACTCTGCAGGGGTCAAACACTACTTCGTGGAGCAGGACCAGACGCCGGGCGATCCGCTCGAAAGCTTGCGGCAAAGTTATGCGTATCTAAGCAAGCAGTTTAAGGGCTGAAACTTATTTTGAAACGATGTCACGTGGCGGGGGCGTGTTGCGGTTCTTGTACCACTCGATACTGATGCTTTGATTGTGCTTGATTTCTCTTCGGTCAGGCATGAAGATTTGCAGGCCAGCTTGTGGGGTCATGCGGGTATAGCCGTTCACGAGCTGTTCCTGATAGTTGGCCAGGTCGAGATCGAACCAGGGGTCCTTTGAGATGTCGATCATGATGAGATCGACTTGGTGCATGGTGAGCTTTCCGAAGTCGATCGTGCCGCCGCTGAGACGCAGGAAGTTGCGCCATTGCTCGACACGCTCCACGTCTTCTTGCGCATCCCCGTAAATTTCTTCGAGATCAGGGTTGACGACCCGCACGGTTGTTAAATGTCCGCGAATGTGAGGCGGCGGCAAAAGCTGCTGCGTATCGAAAAAGATGTCGTTGCCGGAAACCTGAATGCCGGGCATGTTTGGCGCTTGAAAGAGATCGGAGATCGTGATGTGAAAGCCGCCAAGAAGAGCCTTGAAAGGAACCTTCAATACATTTAATTTGGTGACGTGGATCTGAATGCGGTTATCGGGAATAGCGGCAATCGTGCCGGTTAGTTCAACGGGCAGAGGAACAATCTTGTGCAGAGTTCCCTTCAGCTTGATCTGATTTCCGTCGCCGGAAAGAGTGACGTTCTTGAGCGGAGAGTTCGCCAACCCGCTGGCGTTGAGGTAATTGTTGATGTCGCCGATGTTGGCGCGGAGAACTCCGGTTTTGATGTCGAGAAAGAAGGATTCGGGATCGTCGAAGGTGGGGTTCACGTTGCGGCGGGCGCGGACCATTTGCCCGCGAAGCCAGCGGACGTAGACACGGAAGCTTGGTCCTTTTCGCAGCATCAGATTATGAGCGGAGACGTTCGTGGAGGCAGAGTCGGAGAGGGCGCTGGCTCCACGTTTTGCTACCGAGGCGTCTGGTGTTATTGCGGATGTTGAGGGAATAGTCGTAGTTGGAGGTTCAAGGGTGTGCCTAGCCGAGCGAAAATGCCACACGAGCCAAATTGCCAGCAGAATCAGGGCGGAAAGGAGGAGAGCAGAACGGGCGCGCATGACAGAACTATCGTAAAGGGAAAGGGGCACGATCCTGCAAGGGTTAGCTTAAGGCCGGTACTGAGGACTTTAGCTCATCTTCACTTTAGTGACAGGCAAGCAGCCTGCTACACAATTGATTTTTCCAAAAGTTTTAGAACTGCCGTATTCTGGAGAATAGCTACCACTTGTACATCTACCGAATATTTGAGTACGGCAGAGGACAGTACGCACGTGAGTCCATCGAATCATAGAGATTCTGTCCAGGAGCGATCCCGCGCCGAAGAACGTTTCCAACTTCTCCTGGATTGCGCGACCGACTACGCCTTCATCTTCTTCGATCCGGAGAACCGCATTACAAATTGGAGCATTGGCGCGGAGCATATCCTCGGCTATAGCGAAGCCGAGATCCTGGGGAAATCCGGCGCACTCTTTTTTACCCCCGAGGACCGTAACAACGGGGCGGTGGAGCAGGAACTCAGAACGGCGCGGCAGCAAGGCCGGTCTGAGGATGAGCGCTGGTACATGCGCAAGGACGGCAGCCGGTTCTGGGGTTCGTGCGTGATGACTGCGCTTCGACAAGCAGGCATGCTCATAGGCTTTGCCAAGGTGTTCCGAGACCTGACGGAGCGGAAGAAATTAGAACAGGAGCGTCAACTCCTCAGCTCCGTGATTGCGAACGCACCGGAGTTCGTGGGCATCTCCGGGCTTGACGGCGTGCCGGTGTACGCCAACGGCCCGGCGATGGCCATGGTCGGCGCGCGCAACTTTGAGGAGGTTCGACAAACGCCCGTTCCGGATTACTTTGTGCCGGAGGAGCGGGCCTTCGTGCGGGATGTCGTGCTGCCAACGGTTCAGCAACAGGGAAGCTGGCGGGGGGAACTGCGACTCCAGCATCTTCGTACGGCGGAAGAGATTCCGGTTTTTTATCACGTCTTCCGGGTGGATGACCCGGTCACGGGCGAGCCCACGCACTTTGCCACCATCACACGCGACCTTCGGGAGCAAAAACGCTCCGAGCAGGCGCTGCGCGAGAGCGAGGAACGGCTGCAGTTGGCGCAATCAGTGGCCGGGATTGCCACGTGGGACTGGAACATTGTGGAGAACCGCTGCCAATGGAGCGAATCCATGGGGCCGCTCTTCGGCCTGCCTGTCGGCACCAGCCTGGGAAACGTCGATGCCTTTCTCGCACAGGTCTACCCAGAGGACCAGGCCGCCGTGGAAAGCAGCCTGCAAAACGCTATGAAACAAGGCACCCACTATGAAGTGCGATTTCGTACGGTTTGGCCGGACGGCAGCGTGCATTGGCTATTGGCCGTGGGGCGGGTGTTTCGCAACAGGCAGGGTGATCCTGTCCGGCTTCTCGGTGTCGCGACCGATGTTACTGATCGAAAGAAGGCAGAGGAGCAGGCCGAACAAGAGCGGCAACAGATACAGGAAGAGATACAGCGTACCAGCCAAATTCTCGAGAGGACGAAAAGCGAAGTACGAGAACTTGCCATTCGTCTTGTGAATGTGCAGGATGAGGAACGCCGACGCATGGCACGCGAGTTGCACGATACGGCGGCACAAAGGCTCGCTTTGCTGGAGATGGAGCTCCATAGCTTGGGCCAGCAACCGTCAACGGCTTCCGAGATTCCCAGCGATCGTGTACAGCGGCTCAAGCAACGCACGACGGAATTGTCGAACGAGCTACGGCAATTAGCTCATCAGCTACATCCATCCATCTTGGACCACTTCGGATTGCGGGTTGCTCTCCGGCAACTCATTGATGACTTCAATGAACATTGGGCACAGCCGATCGAGTTCTTTGTTTCTGATCTTCCTGACAACATTCCGCTATTGGTTGCTACAGCCTTATATCGCATCACCCAAGAGGCTCTCCGCAATATCGCAAAGTATGCACCCGGAGCGCTGATTCTCGTTGCGCTTAAAGGCTCGAAAAAACACGTGCTGCTCAGTATTGAAGATGATGGCCCAGGATTCGTTTACCGGAAGGGTGAGCGGCAAAGGGGTTTAGGACTGATCAGCATGGAGGAACGCGTTCATCTGCTAGGCGGCAAGCTGGTTGTTCGTACCCGGCCCGGAAACGGGACGCGAATTTATGTTCGAATACCCCTTGCAGAATGCGGCGGCAGCGACGCTGGAGGAACCTCAGTCAACCCTGACTGTCGGACAAGCGACTGAAATTGCTAATGCGGTTCATGAACCGTTACTTTTACAGATGACGAACCACACGCCTTGCATTCGTCTATATCTATGACTTAGAAATGTTGCCTGGCTTTCACTATGAACTATATTTCTGCTGGGCCAGTACGATCAACCCCACCCCAAGAACTTCTGGGTGGAGATCGCCGGTTCCGGCTGTTAGCGGATGCAGTTACTGATTTCGCATTTATCTTTTTTAATCCCGAGAACCAGATTACGGGGTGGAGTGCTGGTGCGCAACAGATTCTTGGCTGGAAAGAAGAAGAGATCTTAGGTGAATCCGGAGGAGTGTTTTTTACTCCCGAAGAGCGTGCCCAGGGTGCGGTAGAAGCTGAACTCGCCACAGCTTTGAACAAAGGGCGAGCCGAAGACGAGCGCTGGCATGTGCGTAAGAATGGCACTCGCTTCTGGGGCTCGGGTATTATGACACCGATTCGAGATGGAGCGCTACAAGGTTTCATCAAAGTCCTGCGTGACACGACAGCACAGAAGCTGACTCAACAAAAGCTGGCAGAGAGCGAGGCCCGACTACGCGATACATTTGCCCACGCCGCGGTCGGCATGGCATTGACGGACCTGTCCGGACGCTTCACCGATGCGAATCCAACCTATTGCCGCATTGTGGGCCGTACGCTAGAACAGTTACGGAAGCTCGATCTCCTATCCATCACACACCTTGATGACCGGGCCAGAAAAGCAGCTGCAATCCAAAAACTTTTAACTGGCGAGTTGCCGACCTATATCATTGAAAAGCGTTACGTTTTGCCCGACGGCGGAGTCGTTTGGGTACGCAACTCGGTATCTGCCTTGCGCAACGTGGCCGGCGAGCCGAAAGAACTGATTGTTATCTGCGAGGATGTCACGACCCGCGTGGAAGGCGAGATCGCAAGAGAACAGCAAACGGGAGAGAACAAGAATAGCGATTTACGAGCCTTAGCCGCACGCCTGGTTACGGCCGACGAAGAGCAGCGCCGGCACATTGCTTATGCGCTACATGAGGACGCCGCACAACGGCTGGCCGCCTTGCGAATGGAGATCGAGGCACTTCCGCAGAAACGACAAGAACTAAGCTCTCAAATCAGAACCTTAACAAAGCTTGCGGATGATATGTCAGTGCAGCTGCGTGAACTCTCCTATAGTCTGTATCCCCCCACCCTGGAGCATCTGGGGCTCGATGTAGCTCTGCGGCAATTGGTCAACAATTTTGCTCGACATTGGACACAGTCCGCCGACTATGCATCGTTCGATGTGTCAGTTGATATTCTATTCCCAGTAGGGATAGCGATCTACCGCATAACGGAGGAAGCGCTGCGTAATGTTGCTGCCCATGCACCGGGGGCATCTGTTTCCGTGACGCTCGCCGGGACCTCCCGGGGGCTGGAACTCACCATTGTGGATACAGGACCAGGATTTGTGCTTTCGAGGCCACGCCGCTCCAAAAGCCTTGAGATCATCAGTATGCAAGAACGTGTACGCCTGTTAGGCGGACGAATCAGAATTCGCGCTCTCGTACCACAAGGGACTCAGATCTCGATTATCATTCCTTTAAGCAAGTCCAAGCGGAAGACGAAAACAAAGGCTCGCGTTGATCAAGAATGAGACATCTCCCAGGCCCGACTACGCTCGTTCCTGATAGGTGCCTTCGGCGGTGCTGATACGGATGCGTTCACCCTGGTTAATGAAGGGCGGCACCTGCACCACCAAGCCGGTTTCCATTTTGGCGGGTTTGGTGACGTTTGAAACGGTTGCGCCTTTCAGTCCAGGCTCAGTTTCCATTACTGTCATTTCGACGCTGGGCGGGAGTTCGACACTGATGGGCTTTCCTTCATAGAATTCTACGTTGACTCGCAACTGGGGAGTTAGGTACAGAACGCCGTCACCGAGAATGTCCTTGGTGAAGTGCATCTGCTCGTAGTTCTCGGTGTTCATGAAGTAGTAATATTCGCCGTCGTCGTACAAATACTCCATTTCATGCTCGTCAAAGGCGACTCTCTCCACCTTGTCTTCGGAAGAGAAGCGGTGCTCAATCATCGAGCCTGACCGGATATTCCGCATTTTGGCTTGGACGAAGCCGCGAAGGTTTCCAGGCGTTCGATGCACCATGCTGAAGACGGAGTGCAGTTCGTTGTTGAACTTGATGACCATGCCTGGACGCAATTGTGTTGCTGCAATCATTGGGAAACCCTCAGTTTAACAGTTTAAAGGCGCTAGCGAACGGCGCACACTTTACCTTCGACGTTGGCCGGGACGCGCCAGAAACCGGCAGCGTCGGCTCCGACCGTCATCGACTTCTTCTCCTCCGTGTATTTGAGCTTTCCGTTTGGTTTTAATTTCCAGAGGAGGGTGGTAATGCTTGGGGCAGTTCGCTGAACTTCCACGCAGGGTTGCGTCATGGGCGTGAGTTGGAGGCGGCCGAAATTGACTGTTTGCGTTTGCCAGTTAGCGGGACAGTTTTGTTGTTCAACACCTTTTGTTGTGATTTTTATCCAGCACGCATTCGGCTCCCAGTTGGTCCGGGCCAGCAATCGGCCGCTAACCTGGTCGTACCACCAGGGATCGAGGTTTTGATAACCTACACCGGGCAAATAGGGATCGGCCCACAGCAGCTCGTACGCTACGCCGGGGCCTTCGTGAACCATCTGGCGGTCTTCGATGGCCCAGCCTTGCAGGAATTGGGAACTGTCGCTGTTGGGGTCGAGGCTGATGAGGGCTAATGCCGCGATGTGGGTCATCCAGTCGGGGTGTTCGACTTGACCCGGTTTCAGGTTGAGCAGGAATTGGATGGGGAGCGAGTTAAAGAATTGCGGGGCGTCTTGGCGGAGGTCGGTGTGTTGAGTGGATTTGGTGACTGCCAAGTATTCTATAGCAGCGTAGATCTCGCTGGTATCAGCTAAATCTGTCGTTTGGAGAGTTTCTATAAGCTGCGTGCCATCAGCTTGAAGATTGGCGTCAGCTGCGTGAGCAAACAAGGAGTTACGTAAAGCAGCGAGATGTCCAGCTTTGTTTCCGGAACACGCCTGCGAGGGCCAACTGCTCTCCGTGAGCGCAGCAGCCGCCCAGTTTCGTATTAGTGCTACTTGGCGCTCATTGCAAGGGTGCGCTTTTGCCCACTCAATCGCTTTTCTGCCTTGCGTCTCATCATTCGTAATGGCGTAGTACAAGGCCAGCTCGAAACCGCGCTCCGGCGAGTCTGTAACGGTTTTCACGCGTTCTTCAAAGTTGAGCCAGCGTGGTGTCTGGCGGTCTCGGTCGCGTTTTAATCTTTTTAGCCGCTGTGGTGTCAGTAAAAGTTGCGGTGAATGCTCGAAGGGCTGAGCAAAGGCGGGGTTAGTCAGAGTGATTGTTAGCAGAGCTAGAAAGATCCCTAGGCGCAAACAAACATTTTTTCATAGTAGGTCCGTGATGTAGAGTACGAGTATGGCCATCGCACCTGTTCTTCCGCAGGTTTCGGGCGAGGAGTATGAACGAACTCCTGAGTTGTTCGAGCGCCATGAGTATGTAGATGGCGTTTTAATCGAGAAGCCTGGATCGACTTGGAAGCATTCAGAACTACAAATATGGCTTGGTGCCCTGCTCCTGAAGTATTACTCTTGGCTGTTTATCGGATCGGAACTTCATAGCAAACTACGCGAAAGCAATTGGCGCATACCTGATATAGCTGTTCAGAAACGGTAGATTGCCAGAAAAGAAAAGTACGCCTTCACACCTTTGCTGCTTGCTATCGAGATTCGTTCGCCGGAAGACAAGTGGAGTGAGATTTTCGGAAAATTTGAGGATTATCACGTTTGGGTGTTCCGTACTGCTGACTTCTCGACCCTGAAACAGAGCGGGCCTGGACTTATCACAAGGACGGGGATTTCGAGGAAGTGACAGGCAAGGGGCATATTCAAGCAGGAGATATTCAGCTCTCGATTGGAGAGATCTTTTCCAGATTTCACGAGAGTTAATCGTTTTGCTACTCTGAAGGTTCTACTAGCTGCATCTGTTTTCGGCGCTGGCCGTCGTGGTCGTTAAGATTGAGAGATGGCCTCCCAGGTCAGTGAAAGCTATGTTCTTCGTACCTACCCGTTTCGTGAGGGAGACCTGATCGTTAGTTTTTTTACTCGTGATCAGGGCAAGCTGCGCGGGGTGGCACGGCGGGCTCGAAAACCGAAAAGCAGCTTTGGCTCCGGGCTGGAACGCTTGTCATTGGTGAATTTAACGTATTCGCAAAAAGAGACGCGCGAACTTGTCAACTTGTATGGCGGCGAGTTGTTGCAGTCGCAATTTGATTTAGTTAGTGATTACGATGCGAGCATCGCGCTTGATTATGTCGCTGAAATCAGTGAACACCTGCTGCCTGAGCATGAGCCGAATGAGCGGTTTTTCCGTTTGATGTCCGCTGTTCTCGGTCACATGCACACGCGGGTACCCGGCGCTATCTGGGCAGCGATTACCTATTTTTCTCTTTGGGCGACGCGCCTTTCCGGTTTCCTACCTAATTTGGCAAGCCATCCCGAGCGTAGTTTGAGCGCCGAATCCCGCGAAATTGCTGGCGCGATGCTGCGCAGCACTCTGGCGGATTTACCTGCCCGAACCTGGAACAAGGACACAGCGCTCGATCTGCGGCGCTTCTTGGTCCGTCAAATGGAAGAACACGTGGAGCGCCGGTTTCTCACGGCGCCGATGCTCGAAGCTCTTTGAATTGCGCGGCATGGACACATTTCAAGACACGATTTTCAAGTTGAAGCGTTACTGGGCGGACCGTGGCGCGATCATTCAGGAGCCTTATGATCTTGAGGTCGGCGCGGGCACGATGTCGCCGGAAACCTTCCTGCGTGTCCTTGGGCCTAAGCCTTACAAGGTCGCTTACGTACAGCCGAGCCGCCGTCCCGCTGATGGCCGTTATGGCAAAAATCCCAATCGCCTTTATAAGCATCAGCAGTTGCAGGTAATCCTGAAACCCACGCCGGATGACGTGCTCCAACAGTATTTGGGCAGCCTGCAAGCGATCGGCATTGATCTGCGCAAGCACGATATCAAGTTTGAAGAAGATAACTGGGAAGCGCCGACTCTGGGAGCTTGGGGCGTAGGCTGGCAGGTGATGCTGGATGGCCTGGAAATTACGCAATTCACTTATTTCCAGCAATGCGGCGGCATGGATCTTGATCTGGTTCCGGCTGAGATCACGTATGGCTTGGAGCGCATTGTGGCATTTCTGCAAAATGTTGACAGCGTTTATGACATTGAGTGGGCGCCTGGGTTTAAGTACGCTGACGTGCGGCTGGCGGATGAGGAGCAGTTTTCCGTTTATAATTTCGAGACTGCCGATGTTGGATTTCTCTGGCAGGAATTTGAGTTGCATGAGCGCGAGTGCCAGCGGCTCCTTCAGTTGTTCAAAGAGACGAAGGACCACCGCCGTTTTCCGGTCTTGCCCGCTTATGATCAGGCTTTGAAGTGCTCAAACCTTTTTAATTTGCTGGATGCTCGCGGCGCGATCAGCGTGACGGAGCGCGTGGGGATTATAGCGCGTGTTCGCAAGCTGGCCGTGGGTGTGGCGGAAGCTTGGGTTGCACAGCAAAACCCGGCGCAAGAGGCAGCCGCGTAGCATGGCCGATTTTCTGCTTGAGATTGGAACGGAAGAGATCCCGGACTGGATGATTGATGGCGCATTGACTGATCTGCATGACAGATTTCAGGCTGCCTTTGGCGCGTTTGGCGGTAATGCGCTCCGAATGGAGGCCACTCCACGGCGGTTAGTTCTGCTGGCTGA
>JBJMGL010000037.1:0-2513 GCA_045807985.1 Bryobacteraceae bacterium | reverse complement strand
TTGCGCCAACGAACTGAGCAATTTCAGAATCGTCACCTTGCGCCAGTTGTACCAGGCGCGTACTCGCTTGGCAGCAGTCAAGCCGAAGCAGCGTGATATCCAGGCATATTTCCAACCGAACGACGGCGTCCGTAAACTGCCGCCAAGAGAGTCAGCCAGTGCTTGCATTTGCGCTACTAAATCCATTCTCTCCGGGTAAAACAAAAGAAGCCACGTCTGAAGGAACTTTACGCACGCCTCTCGCGTTCTCGGGCTGTCCTCCACCGAGCGGACATGTGCAATCTGTAACTGCATGCCAAGCCATTGCGCTTCGATTTTTCTGACCGAATTACCGGAGTAACTCAGCCTGCTTTGGTCCGTCATTCGATAGAATATCTTGGCGTCGTTGACGAACTTAATACCTGCGCAGTTCTTAATTATGCGACACAGGTACTCACCATCATCGTTTGACAGTAAGCGGTTGTCCCACGGGCCTGCCTTTTGCGTTAACTCCCGACTGATCAACCATGTTCCGGTCTGCATGTGAAGATTGTAGCGCCATTTGGTGACAAACCAGTCCACCGGCGACAAATCGCGCCAGAGTGGTGTAGGGCTGAATTTGGCTGCCTTCGTCCGGTAGTAGAAGTACGCCCAAGGACCCGAGAGAAGCGTTGACCTGGACAGGTTTTCCTTCGACGCCACCGCCAATTGCTTTTCAACCTTATTCGGCGCCAAAACGTCGTCGGCGTCCAGCCATTGAATATAATCGCCCTGGCTCGCACTTAGCGCCTTATTTCGGGCCGCTGCCGCTCCCTGGTTATCCTGGGCGATGACATTGACGAACGGAGAGGAAAATTTCCTTGCCACTGCAAGAGTGTTGTCAGTCGATCCATCGTCCACTACAATTATTTCCTTACGAGGCCATGTTTGTTCTATGGCTGAACGCAAAGTATCGGCAATCCAATGCTCCGCGTTGTATGCGGGGACTAGAATGGAAACGAGCCGATCCATTATCGCACTTCGGTCTCGAGCAGCGTTGTGGTTGACCGCAATTGCCGTAAGATCGCGTCTCTGACCTCCTCAATTGCTATAGCAACGGTTGCTCTTCTATCAAAATCCCGCTTGTAAAAAAAGCGTTGCAGTATGGGGGACACGATTTTGATCTGAATGCCGTAGTCATGAATTTCCCAAGGGCTTGTGCAGGTAAAAAGCGTGACACACGGCCTTGAACTACCAAGGGCAAAATGCATCGGAAGGCTATCGCCTCCTACCACACACCGATGGTTACGTACGTCAGCCAGGTGTTGGAGAAGGGTTGGTCTTTCCGGCAGCACATTGACGGTTAGTCCCAGATCGTTCAACTCTTGTTTCAACTCAGGGTAGTAAGCCCACTTCTTCATCGGCCAGACCGAACCGGAGTCGGCTGCGATTGCCACGTCGCCTGATAAACCTGTTTCGCTCGCCTCCGGCAATACATAGGTTTCGCCGACAAAGCCAAACCCCAGCCCCGCAAAAATCATGTCTTGATACGTGCGCCGGTTCCGAAATTTCAGCTTATCGGCTTCTTCTTTCCCGAAAGTACTGATCAAACTAAGGTCAAACCAGGGTGCAGAATTCTCGGTGTAGCGCAATGAATGGCCGGAATCGACGTAAGCACCGAATATTTCCTTGCATTCAGCTGCCCTTACAAATTGCGCGACCTCCATGGTATCTTCCAGGTTGATAGCAAGATCATACCGAGCATCGAATGCCTTCTCCCGTTCCTCCCACGAGAAGCAACGTAAGTTTTCCCGGACGCGTTTGAGCAGCACCATGTTTTTCGCCGACGTCACCCAGGTTATGTGCCCGGCGATCCGATGGAGCAGCGCAGTCGTGCGCACCACATCGCCGGTAGCGCCAAGTTTAACGATCAAAATATTTGCCATACCGGATCGAGCAAAATGGAAGAAGGTCGCGAATTCGTTAGCTATGCAACGAGTCGCGACCAATCATATTGGACATCCCCTACCGTCATGATCGCATCATTTTTAAGCCCGGGTTTGCCGTAAACGAGCGGCTTCCCATCGAGCAAGTAAACGCCTCCTCCGGCAGCTTCGACCACGCACTGCGCGGCAGCCGTGTCCCACTCCATTGTTGGCAGATCGCGCAAGTAAAGATCCGCTTTACCTTCCGCCACCAGGCAGAATTTTAGCGAGCTTCCCATCGATTGCAGTTGCGGATTTGGAAGACGTGACCGCATTGTTTCGACCAGCGGGCCGGCGTGGTCCTTGCTCGCCACAATCGACATTCGCGCAGCGTCGGCTTTCCGGGCTACTATGGCCGTTGGAGGCTCGCTGCCGTTTTGGCGCCAGGCACCAGAATTTCGTAAAGCAGAAAAGGTAAGATTGAGTGCGGGCGCATGAACAACTCCAAGTAGCGGGCGCCCCGCCTCAATCAGCGCAATGTTTACAGTGAATTCATTTGTTCCTTTGATGAACTCTTTCGTCCCGTCTAGCGGGTCCACCAGCCAGAAATACTCGGCCGCCGCGATGACA
>JBJMGL010000036.1:0-3133 GCA_045807985.1 Bryobacteraceae bacterium | reverse complement strand
TTTAACAAATATACGCAATGAATGGCAATTACATAGCCGCAACCTGGATTCGGAATGGAAACTGCACCGAGAAAGGCTGGAACTCGATTACAGGGCGACTCTTAGAAGCATGAGCGGCCTTTATGGGCTATCACGCGTGCTAGTGGACGTAACCGATGCTACTAAAGAGCGGCCGGAAATTGCTGTACTTTTGAAGGATATCCTGACCGAGTATGCTGAGGGCATAAGACCCAAAAGCGATGGCTTTTCTATAGATGACAGAAATTGGACAATGGAAGTATTGGTAAGATTTTACCGTGCTGTCCATAATAGCGGTAAGGAAATAGGCGAAATTCGGGTCACCCATCGGGGCTCTCTAGATATCTGGCAAAACTGGGAAGCCACGAAGCAGCCCTTAAATACCCAACGAGCGCTGGCAATTAACAAAGGCACTCCAATACGCCGGATATTCGTTGGAACGGAAGTATTAGACGAAAAAACACTTGATGAAAGTGCTTACCGAGACATTATGGACGAGATGGTAACATATAAGATACTTTCGTACTACGTTCGCCGAACAAATCTCAATTCGGTTCGAGATATCACCTGGGTGCCAGCTTTAGGAATTTTTATGGAATGGTTCCTCCTCCCTGGAGGTAGTGTGGGCCAAGTTAGCCTGCGTTCTGATGCTGCTGATCGCGTGATGCTTGAAGAGATGTGGCAAGGACTGATTAGTGACATTAAGGCTGGGCGTGGAGTCGAGTACAGGGAAAATGCCTGCTTAGAGAAGGAACTTGCGGGGATTAGGAAACTGGCGGCCCAACCGAGTGCCGCATTTTCCGAGGAGAGAAATTTGCGCCTCATTGATAGCTTTCCGGATACAGATAGACGGCAGCCTGAAGCCTGATGTCTCGTCGCGACACCGCCGCTCGCTGCGTAGCTTGCCTCAACGACTGCGGCGACCACCTTCAGTCCACGGAAAGCGCCGTCAGATCGCTCCGCGATGGCTTAGCTGCAGCTTACACCTTGTCAGCAGACGCTCGCTACATCAACCATTTACCCCGCCCTTCTCTTCGATTAAAGGAGAAGGGAGCTTGAGGTCGAAACGATAAAATGTAAACAGGAGATTTAGAGGTGAAAAGGTTTCAAACTACGTCTGCACAGACCGATACACGTCCCGAAGCGGAGGATCACATCCCGAGCGCACACGAACAGAAAATTGATGTGCTAGTATTCAAACGCGACCTAAACGAGGCCTATTTGTTGATGGATTTCGTTTCGGGCCGCACGGATCGGAGTCTTGAGTTTCTCACGATGGTCGATCCGACCGATTGCAAAACCACGCTATCGTCGAGCGAAATTGTCAAGCGCGTCACTGCTTTAAGATATCCACCAGACCCAGATCCCACTGCAAAGTCAGAGAACGCGGCTTTCCTACTGATTGCAAAAGATCATCTAAGCGGCTTGGCGCGCCCGGCTCGAGCCTTGACTATTGCCTACACGATCATGTTTGCCGAGGGCGGTGGACACCGTTTCTCCTCTTGGTTTAGCGGACATGGTCGTAAGTCGCGAGATCCAGACCCTCGCTTGGACCTCGCAAGGGGTATATTTCCTGCTTTACAGCGGCACGCAGGATTGTTTCGAAGCATTAGGACTCTGCTTGTGTTTGCAACAATCGGATGGTTGCTGCTTACAATATTCACCTACTGGCAAATAGCTTTAACCCGATCGGTGCTTCAGCGGCTGGAGTATTTTTGGAAAGAGCGAAGCGAGTTAGTTCAGACAAATCCTGAACTTCTAGACCGGAAGCTTTGTCCTAATTACGAGCCTGGCGACAAAAAGTTTAATCCATCAAATAAGGACGTTGAGGCTAGGATCATTCCTGCCTGCGGACGCTTGTACTACATCGACCGCAGCAGGCACGAGGCGCGCTTAGATCTTGATAGCTTGATAGATTGTGAGGGGGTTTGGCCTAATCTCGCCGCTAATGCACTCACGTGGGTGAATGTTCAATGCCGACCAGTTGGAGGACAACCGACCCCCGGAGACTATAAGGCCAGCTGGCAATCCGCGAATTCGGTTCTGTCCGCATTCAGTACCTACGTATTGCCGATGATGTTCGGCTTGCTCGGAACATTGATCGCCGCCTTGCGCAGCATCCAAAAATTAGGTACGCGACAGCTTATTGGAACCACGCGACTTAGTGCTGATGTTACTTGGTCTCCCCCTGGGTCTCGTCGCCGGTGTCGCCGTCGGATTGTTCTTCAGTCCGTCTGGCGGGGCAATCCCTGGATCCGCAACTTTAGCGGGTGAGCTGAGCTTAACGGCAAGTGGATTAGGTTTCCTCGCCGGATATGGTGCAGAGGCCTTTTTCAGGTTCATTGATGGTGCACTGGTCCGTGCCTTTCCTGATACGTTCCCGGTGCTCAACAGGCTTCAGACGAAACCGCACACGTCAACCGGAATGTCAGTTGGCACGGCTCCGAATTAAGAGAGCGTTGGGCATTATATTTGCGCGGAGGGTTCGGTTGTGGGGACGCTTGGACGTTGAACAATTAAGTGGCGGCATTTTTTGATCGACAAGCAGCATAGCCCGGCTGGTACGGCTTTCTACGACATTTTTGAAGGTCAACTGGGATTACAAAACGTGATCACTGGCTCTGTTAGCGGTACTCCGTTTTTCAAAACTAAACTTTCCGAACCGCTCAAGACAAGAACAGCACTTTCACGATATGGCACATCTGCCGTTCCGTGTGAGAACGGAATATCAGTCATGCCAAACACTATGGCGCTAGAGGAAATAACACTACCGTTTGCGCTCCCGCTGACTGGGCCACTTCAGGTACAATAGAAAAAAATGCCCTCATATAGTGAGGGCATCTAGTAGGTCGCAGGTTGCATTTATCTCAAAGCATAAGCAATATTTTGGTTCCGTCTGCTTTTTCTACGACTAGCTTATCGCCTGAGCTCATAACTTGCTCAATTTGGTCATGACGTTTCAACGCGTCTCGAACCACTTCGGCATAGGACGCCACCCCTGATTTTCGGCGGAGCCTCTCAAGTCGCTCGGCGTATTCAGGTGTACACCTTTCAGGGGCATACTTGGGTTCGGTTTCGTATAGTCTGACGCCCCGACCTGTGCCAAGCTCTGGCC
>JBJMGL010000035.1:0-8457 GCA_045807985.1 Bryobacteraceae bacterium | reverse complement strand
GAGCGCGCGCTCCAAAGCGGCGAGTTGTTTAATCCCGAGCACGCTGAGCAGATGCGTCAGCAGTTGCAGCAAATGTCCGAGCAGCAGCGCGAGCAGCTCATGGAGCGCCTGGTCAAGAAGCTGGAGCAGGGCGGTTACATTAACACGGAAGGCCCGCCGCCTCAGTCTCCAACGACTGGCGGACAGAACGGCCCCGAGGGCAACGCACGCTTTGAAGTCACCGACAAAGCAATTGATTTCCTAGGCTTTAAGACTCTGAAAGACCTTTTGGGTTCGTTAGGAAAGTCTAGTTTTGGCGCGCATGACACGCGCGACCTTGCGACGGGAATCGACGCCAGCGGCGGAGCGAAGACTTACGAGTTCGGCGATACATTGAATTTGGATGTCAGCGCCACTCTGTTCTCAGCGATGCAGCGCGAGGGCCTGACTCTACCCTTAAATCTGGAGTATTCAGACTTGCACGTCCATCAGTCCGAGTATCAAAGCTCATGTGCCACGGTTCTTATGTTGGACTGCAGTCACAGCATGATCCTTTATGGCGAAGACCGCTTCACTCCCGCCAAGAAGGTTGCCCTTGCGTTAGCTCACCTGATTCGGACTCAATACCCTGGTGATAGTCTTCGGTGCGTTCTCTTCCATGACTCCGCGGAAGAGATGCGCATCTCCGAGTTGGCCCGCGTGCAAGTCGGTCCTTACTACACCAACACGCGCGACGGCTTGATCCTGGCGCAGCGGCTGCTGACTCAGGAAAAGAAGGACATGAAACAAATCGTCATGATTACCGATGGCAAGCCGTCCGCTCTCACGTTAGAGGATGGACGTATTTATAAAAATGCCTTCGGTCTTGATCCGCTGGTTATTAGTCAGACTCTGGAAGAAGTGGCGCGTTGCAAGAAGCGCGGCATTCTGATTAACACGTTCATGCTTGCCAGCGATTATGGATTAATTCAGTTCGTCCAGAAAATCACTCAAATGTGTTCGGGCAAGGCTTACTTCACCACGCCTTACACGCTAGGTAATTATCTGCTGATGGACTATATGAATCGCAAAACGCGAACCATTCATTAAACACAAAGGGGATCTGCGTAGTAACAGATCCCCGAGTACTTCGATATTTCAACTAGCAATTAGAAGCTGATTCCAAGGAGAAAGTCACCCTGGTCCAGATTCGTTCGTAAGCCGTTCGCGCTCGTAAAGGCTTGATTAGCCCAACGCGTGTATCGCACTTCCGGAGTCAGCTCAAATGGCCCCCTTTTGAAGGTGATGCCGAAACCGGCGACCCCGCCGAATGAATTCCGATTGTGCATTGCTATGGAATTGTTGTTGTATATGGGTTGGAAGTTGCCAGGAACATAGGCCACCTCTGTAATGGATGAGATATGCCGGAACGACGCGCCAAAATCAAAGAATGGCCGGAAATGGCCTAGAGATACATTCAACTTGAATAGGCCAGGAAATTCCCACCAGTTGAAGGTCGTTGGCCGGTAAGCTAATGAGCTCCCAAAAGGCAAGGCGCTATTGAACCCGCCACGTTTGTAAAGCGCATCCGCCTCAAAACGCAAATGATGAAAGGGAACACGAAATTCGGCGCTCCCGCCGATAATGTAACGCGGGGTATGAGCCGAAAAACTCGAACCGGGAAGCTGTCCGTCACCATTGCCAAAGACGTTTGGGCCAAGAATGCCGGTATTACTGGCGCTGAACATACCGGTGATCGGCACACCGCCTTTTAAGCCCAGCGTGACCGGCCAATGTCCTTCGTCCTGATCTTGTGCAAATAGAACACCTGCACTAATTAACAAGCACGCTAAAACAGAAAGTTTTTTCAATCTTTAACTCCTCCAAAATTATTCAAATACGTACAACTACTTACTATTTGAAAATATTAGGCTGTAATCCTGAAAATCTATACAGCCCGACTAGCCTCTTACTGAATGATGAGGGGTATCGAGAACAGGTTTCGATTTTATGTTTGGGGATATCTACTCACAATAAATAGCTTATTAGCTAATGCAAGGGAATTAATGACAATGAGTTACTTAGCCTTAGCAAGAATAAAGCAGCTAAAAGCATATAGTGAGTAGACAACGGGCACGGCAAACATGCTGCTGTCAAGCCTATCTAAAACTCCGCCGTGTCCAGGCAGTAAGTTTCCGCTATCCTTGAGCCCTGCTCCGCGTTTAATAGATGATTCGACCAGATCACCAAACTGGCCAGCAACATTACCTCCTATCGCCATGATCATGACGATGGGGAGAGAAAGAGAGGGCAATGCTTTGCCTAAATAAAGCAAGCCAAAGAGAGTTGATGCCGCGACTGAAGCGATAGCGCCTTCCCAACTCTTGCCTGGACTGATAACAGGCGCCAGCTTGTGCTTGCCAAACTGGCGTCCGAAGTAGAATGCCGCCGAGTCGCCGACCCAATTCAGCGCTAACGCAAAGAACAGCAAATGAATGCTCTGATGCCGCAGATCTACGGCTAAGCGCCACGGCGTAAAGGCGTAGAAAGCGCCGAGAATCATGGAGCCTGCCTCTGGAACGATTTCTCGCAAGTTCACTCTCCGGAGAAGAAGAGTCAACTCAAGAGCTAAAAGGAGCGGGCTGATCCAGAAAATTTGCAGTGGCCGAAAAATAATGGCAAAGCCAAGAAGAACGCCGACGAGGCCGGGACGGCTAATTCCATGGGCAACGACTAACCCTGAGAACTCCCAGTAACAAAGCAGCCCCACAAACAGCGCCGCCGCTGCAAACACGGACGAAGGAGCGAAGAAAACAAGATAGACGGCAAAAGCAACCAGCGCCAGCGCTGTCAAGAGGCGCTTCATACTCGCTTAGTTCCGGGAGATCGCCCAATCAGGCAAGCGGCAATTCCAACAATTCTTCATCGACCAAATATGCCGCGCTCTCTCCTGCTAAAACTGTCCCGCGCGCTAGACCGCCAAAACGCCTTTCCCGATTTTGAAAATCAAAAATAGCTTCCAGCAGATCGGTGCGTTTAAAGTCAGGCCAAAGCGTATCAGTGACGTAAAGTTCCGCATAGGCAATTTGCCAGAGCAAAAAGTTGCTGAGCCGCATCTCCCCTGATGTCCGTATAAGAAGGTCTGGATCTTTCAGACCAGTGGTATACAGGTGGCTGCTGATGCCTTCTTCGGTAATTTCCAGAGCGTCCAGATTACCTTCCAGCTTTGCATTCTCAATAATGGCGTTCACTGCATCAATCAGCTCGGTCCTGCCTCCATAATTGATCGCCAAGTTCAGACGCATGCCTCGGTTGGTGGCAGTTTTATCCATTGCCGATTGCAGTTCAGCTTGCACGACATCCGGAAGGGACTCAAGCCGGCCCATGGCGACAAACTGAACATCATTTCGCATTAAAGCCGGAAGTTCACCGCGCAAATAGAATCGCAGCAATCGCCACAATCCCTCAATCTCATGCCGGGGACGTTTCCAGTTCTCGACCGAAAATGCATAAAGGGTCAGCGCCTCTATGCCAAGCTGCGCACACGTCTCTACGGTCGTACGAACCGTAGTTACACCCGCTTTATGGCCCATAATGCGGGGGAGATTTCGTTGTCTGGCCCATCTTCCATTTCCATCCATAATGATGGCTATGTGGGCGGGCAGGCGCTTTGGATCAAGCTGCGTGGCTATCCGCCAATCGCGCTCACCAGGAGTAAGCGCTTGAAGCAATTCCTTCATTGAATCAAGCTCCATGGTACATCAAGGCCGGTATTTTCAGCCTTATTACAAATGTCCCTATTGGCCCGTAATTGTCTCTCCCATTTGGTTTAACAACGGGATACAAGCGGCGGACGCGCAAAGGAAACTCCCGAACGGAAGCTCATAATTTCTGGCGTCTTTTCGAGCCAACAAAATGTAAGCAACACTGATAATCGATCCGCTGACGGCTCCCATCAACAACGCCCAAAGTCCCTGATCCGCGCCCAGGAATGCCCCAAGCATGACCAGTAGCTTGACATCGCCAAGTCCTAGTCCTTCCCGCTTGCGCAGTCTCGCGTAGATCACTCCTGTTAACCAGATCGGCCCGCTCATCAGCGCCGCCCCCACTCCCATGTTGAACAACGATTGCCATACTGGTTTACGGTCTCCTAGCAGTAGTTGCCCCAGCACGCCAGGCACGAAAACAAATGGGGAAAACACAGCGCCCACCACAGCGCCGCCCAACGTAAATTCATCCGGCAGGATACGTTCCTCGAAGTCCGTCCAAAACAGCACGATCATCAGTGATTCGAAAATGATCCATTTCAGCGCCGCTAACGTAAATCCGTGTCGATACGCTACGAAAGCAAAAGCCGCCGCCGTGAGAGACTCTACCAGGGGATAACGCAAAGAAATCCGCTTCGAGCATCCACGGCACTTCCCCCGTAAAAGGAAATAGCTGAACAGCGGCACATTGTCGTACCACGCAATCGGATTTTCGCATTGCGTGCAGAAAGATCGCGGACTCACCACGGACAGATCTCGTGGAATGCGATAGATACAGACATTCAGGAAACTGCCAATGAGCAAACCGGCAACAGCGGCTATAAAAACATAAAAGGGCTGGAAGCTATCGGGCAAGCACCCTCTCGTAAGCGCGAAGCGTATTGTTCAGCATGTGCTCTTTTGTGAAGCATTCCTGAATACGCTGCCGACCGCCCTGCCCTAAACGCCGCGCTAGTTCCGGATGGTCTCGCAAATGTTGTATTGCGGTGGCGACTTCCCACGCATCATTTTGGACATACAGTCCCGATTCGTTATGGACGAAAACTTCCGCCAATCCTCCAACCCTGCTGGCAATTACAGGCACTCCCATGCTCATGGCAAGCAACGCCGCCGACCCGAGCCCTTCCGATCTTGTCAGATAAATAAACAGGGATGCGCGCCGGAGATCACGGGCTAAATCATCGCTATAACTGACAGCGACCTTTGCCAAAGCTGCTGCTTGTTCCATCAAATCGCGACCCTTGTCCGGATCAGGGGACGCCAGGGCCACTACCGGCAACTCAGGATTCCACGGCATACCGGCGGGAACGTCTTCCACTCCGTCATAAACCACATCGATCTTCTCCCGGCTAATACCGGCGGTTATGAGCGTCTCGCAAACAAAGCGGGAAACAGCCAGATATCTCCCCGCCCGGCGATATTTCCAGCGCGAGAAAAACGACTGCCTCACCGGAAATGCGACTCGCCTCGAAACGACGATCTCCGCACGTGATGCCACCGCAGCTAACGTATGCGCCCGCGCATCATGCGCGTGAACAACGGTACCGGCAAGCTTCGACCAGCGCCAAACTTCGAAGAGCGTTACAGGAAACGCTTGGTGTCCCGCCGCTTTTGCCGCCCGTAACAGCGGGCTTTGCTTCCTCGCCAGCAGAACCTGCGAGTAGCCGCGCTCCCCTAGTCCCTTCAACAGCAGGAGCACCTGATACTGTCCGCCCCGCATCTCCGGCCCAGTGTCAATGTGAACAATTCTCACTAGATTTTTCGGCCAGGGCTCATATCCCGCGCTTTCGCATGCTTCACAAAGTTATATAACGCTGCCATATACGCAATCGCCAAACCTTCCACCCCGTCCAAAAACCCGAGCTTAAGAAAATAGGTTTTCACAAACGTCCACGGCGGATCAATCAGCAGGCGTCCGATGCCAATCGTTTTTTCGCGTGAAGCAATCTCCTGCGCCGCTAAAGTCGTATAGCTGTCCATGGAGCGCAGGTGTTCTGAAAGCGAGTTGCACGTGAAATGCAGCAGGTTTGACTTCAGATGCCCTACCGGCCCATCCACTGTAACGGACTCATGGACAAATTCGCCCACCCATTTCGCTCTCCGGCGATCAAACAGCCTGACTTTGCGATCCGGGTACCAGCCGCTGTGCAAAATCCAGCGGCCCAAGTATTGCGCTAAACGAGGCATCGTATAACCGCTGAACTTCGGGCCTGCTTTCTTGATTTGCCAGATCTCCGCTTCCAGGGCTTCGCTCAAACTCTCGTCCGCGTCAAGCGCCAGAATCCAATCGTGGGCCGCCAACTCCGCCGCGATATTCTTCTGCGCGGCATAGCCGTGCCAGGAAGCCTCTACCACCCTCGCCCCCAGCTTTGCGGCGATTTCAACGGTGCGGTCATTCGATCCGCTATCAAGCACCAAAATCTCGTCACAACAGCGCAGGCTCTCAATCACTCGCGCCACGTTCCGCTCTTCATTAAACGTGATGATCGTTGCCGAAATCTTCATGGGCGCGCGATTAGCCGACACGCACCGGCACGATCGAGAACGAAAGCAAAAACAGAACAACGGCTGCCACGGCGAGAAACTGACGCCGCTCTCCTAAAGGCTCAGCATCATGAATCAGAGGATGACGACGGAAGAAAAACATACCCCCTGCCCAAATCCACCACGGCCAATAGAAAAAGCCTGCTAATGCCAATAGTCCGACGACGGCTCTTGACACAATCGCGTGTCCCCGGGCTCCTAGCGTGGCATACAAAATGTGTCCGCCATCGAGCTGGCCGACCGGCAGTAAGTTGATGGCAGTTGCCAGTAAACCTGCCCAGGCCGCCATAGCCATCGGATGAAGACAGATATCATGCGGAGCAACACCAGGAAACCGCCACGTTTCCAAAGCTCGGAGGAGCAGAGGCGCTCCAAACGAGAATACGCCATGTCCTCCGGCGCTTGGGCACACCCGCGAATTCCAAACACCTATAAAGAGAAACGGCAGCAATACAGCGAACCCGGCTACTGGTCCCGATATACCGATATCAAACAACCCGCGCCTTTGATAAATCGGAGAACGGATGGCAATGAACGCGCCCAAGGTTCCGAGCAACGTGGGTGATGGCGCGAAATAGGGCAGCGTTGCATGGACCTTCCACCGGCGGCACGTAAAATAGTGGCCAAACTCATGAAAGAGAAGAATAAACAGCAGCGGCAGAGAATACGCCAGACCCGCCCAGATTCTTCCATCACGATGAAAGAGCAGACTATAGCCTCTGATCAGGTTTTCGTCGTCCAGCGCGCGTCCACCCCGAAAGCTTTGATCAACCGCAAACCCAAAAGCCGTGGTAGAAGCTAAAGTCAACAGAAAAAACATGACACTCAGCCACGGAGATCGAAACCATCGGTACTTGCGGATGTTGCTTTGATCCTGTTCAGAACGGAGCAGCCAGCAGTCGGATCTCCCCTCAACGGCTTGGCGGGGAATCCGGTTTGTCAGCGCCGGCTCAGACATTGACTCTACTGCAAAGTTTGCAGTTCTTTGCCTGGTTTGAAACGCACTGCCTTCCCTGGAGGAATCGCCACTTCAGCTCCAGTTCTGGGATTCCGTCCAATACCCGTTTTTCGCGGCCGTACATTAAATATGCCGAACCCACGCAATTCAATTCGATCACCTTCGCTGAGCGCCTTCTTCATTGTCTCGAATACCGTTTCAACGGCCATCTCAGCCTTTGTCTTCGTAATACCTGTGCGGTTCACGACTTCATTAATGATATCTAGCTTTATCAGAAAGCCTCCTGAAACCGTTTCCTGATTCCCCATATTCTGAATACAGAACCACTTCGCAAACTGAGGAACAGTGCAATGTAAATGATAAGAAAGAGTTTATCGTCGTGTCAATCGGCATGCCATAGCTTGTTGACGCTCATGTGCATTTTTCCTGACGATGCAAATAAATTAGCTACTTCTTACCGCATGACTAAACGCTTTATAGTATTAGCAACATACCTGCAGTACATAAGAACAACTACTTAGGCTTTGGAGATTAGATTGCTCTAATCTTTGCAGCATATTAGCTGGTGGAAGATGAAGTTCCTGAGAATATTGCTGGTAGAGGATAGTCCGAGTGATGTTCGGCTCATCCGCGAGGCTCTGAAAGAGACTCCAGTTCCGGTTCAAATTACCGTTGCACAAGACGGAGTCGAAGCAATGGAGTACCTTCGTTCAACTGAAACGGGCAGATCCCACCGTCCAGATCTAGTTCTCTTAGATCTAAATCTTCCCCGCAAGAACGGGCGCGAGGTTCTGGCTGAGGTGAAAAGCTCGCCGGGCCTGAAACAGATCCCCGTACTGGTTATGACCAGTTCCCGTGCGGACGAGGATATTGCACAGGCTTACTCGCTCAATGCAAACTGTTACATTACGAAACCGGGAGACTTGCAAGAGTACATCAACGTGGTTCGCGCCATCGAGGACTTCTGGTTTGTGACTGCTACGCTTCCGGATAGCATTGAGGCGGCCTCCAGCCCTAAGCGCATGGCAGCGGCGGCTAGCGCCAGCCACATCGTCAGCTAGGGCGTGTCCTCAATGAAAGAATTCCCGTGTTAGAAAATGTGGACCAGGGGAGTGGGTCGATCAGGCGTCGTGATGCGTGGCGGGAGGACCCCTGGGAGCGGATTGAGGGCTGGCTGCCGGGCCGGGAAGGCAGTGTCGGAGATCGGAGAGCGTCGTGTAGGAAAGAGTT
>JBJMGL010000034.1:0-1522 GCA_045807985.1 Bryobacteraceae bacterium | reverse complement strand
TGTGGCCTTGCCTAATCGGGGAGTGGATTTGGACGAAAGCGGCTTTTGGCGAAGGTCAAGGGAGTATCAAACAGCGGGATGATCAATATTTTCGTCTCTATGCGGAGGACTTCAATGCAATTTGCCGCCGGGCAGATTGCTCGAAGGAGGATTTGCTCCGGATCAGAGATGAAGGCGCACCCTCTTTTATTAAGTTCTGCGTGGAGGAGATTGACTGGAGCCGTTTTGGACTGGTGGGTTTTACCATCGTTTTCCAGCAGCTGCTCGCAAGCCTGGCATTGGCGCGCGCCCTCAAACAACGGTATCCGAATCTGCCGATGATTGTGGGCGGCGCAAGCATGGAAGACGACATAGCGGAGGAGGTCATGAGAGGGTGTCCACAGATCGATTTCGCACACTGCGGCGATGGAGAGATTTCTTTTCCAGAGTTCATCCGCCGTTTATATCGGAGCGAATCGATGGCAGGCCTTCGTGGAGTGATGTGGAAGGACACCCACGGCGTGCAGTATGCCGGACGAGCGCCCAACTTTGTCGATATGAACGCCACGCCTGTGCCGGATTTCGATGAGTATTTTTATGCCCGGCGCGAAGGTGGTTACGAGTGGTCTGAAGAGGCGCGTGAAGTGATGCTTCCCGTGGAGGCGGCGCGCGGCTGCTGGTGGGGAGAAAAGAACCATTGCACGTTTTGTGGGCTGAATCGCTCGGGTATGGAGTTCAGAGCCAAAAGCGCCCAGCAATTGATTGAGCAACTGGAAAGTTTATCGAGCCGCTACGGTGTGTTCCAGTTCAACGCTATCGATAACATTATGGCGCCGGAGTACACGGAACACCTGTTCGGCAAGCTGGCAGCTGCCAATAGTGACATCAAACTTCACTATGAGATTCGCCCTAACTTCTCCCGCGCTCAATTGGGGCGGATGCGGCGGGGTGGCTTGCATTCCGTACAGCCCGGCATAGAAAGCTTTTCAACAAGTGTGTTGAAGACCATGAAGAAGCTCACAACAGGCATGCGGAACCTAGAGCTTGTTAAGTGGTGTACTTACTACGAAATCAATAACCTGTATAACATCCTGGTCGGATTCCCTGGGGAGGTAGCCGCTGATTTCAACATTCAAAGCGAACTGATAGCGAAAATTCCCCACTTGCAGCCACCCTACGCGATTGCCAAGGCGCGTGCGGACCGTGGCTCGCCAATGTACACTGATCCAGCCTCACAGGAAATTCACAGGCTCGTGCCAGCACCTTGTTATCAATTCATCTTTCCAGAAAATTTGTTTGATTTGACGCGTATTTCTTACTACTTTGAGCACGAAACCGAACAAACACAATGGCCTAAGGAACGTGGAGAGTTATTTGCGCGGGTGGCGGCATGGCGGCAAAGATGGCAGCAAAGGCCTCGTCCGTATCTGAAATACCGCAAGGGAATACGGTCAATCGTGATCGAGGACGGCCGGGAAAACAGCGTCGTCACATGGCGTTACTTCGATGAGTGGGCTGCTTTGTACGAGTTTTGCGCTGATGC
>JBJMGL010000033.1:0-3115 GCA_045807985.1 Bryobacteraceae bacterium | reverse complement strand
GGTGGAATGGCTCTTGCCACCAGTTCCTGAGCTGCGTCTTTCAAGACGCCTGTTGGATCACCATTGGCATCCCGCACAATGACGCCGCCTGGAACATCCTTCGTATTTTTGTCCACACCCGCCAGCTTTAAGGCCAATGAGTTTACCAGCGACATATGCCCGTCTAGCCGTTCGATCATCACGGGCCAGTCGCGGGTGGCATCATCGATGAGTTCCCGTGTAGGCAGCCGCGCTGGCGTCCAGTTCTCATGGTCCCAATTACCGCCTGTGATCCATCGGCCTTTAGGCTGGCCTTTTGCAAATACAGCCAGTGTGTTACGGAACTCTTCCTGGCTTTTTGCATAACGCAGTTGCGGTCCCGTAAGATTTGACCCTCCCGCAAAGAAATGCACATGCGCGTCATTAAACCCGGGCAGCACTCTTCGGCCTTCCAGATCGATCACTGGTATGCCGGGCTGTTTCCAACGGGAGATCTCCTCATTGCTGCCCACCGCCACAATGCGATTATTTGTGATGGCAACCGCTTCGGCTTCCGGGCGGACTGGGTCCACAGTCCAGATTTTGCCGTTGACGAGCAGCAGTGTGGGCGTGGTTTGTGCTTGCGAGCGGATGAGCACTAAGAAACAAAGCAGGAGGAGAACCGCTGAATTAGGCCGGAGTTTCCGCATATTCAAATCCCACGTATTGCACCTCTTCTTGGAGATCGAAGCCGAACCGCTCATGTACACGGCGCTTCGCTTCGTCAATAACTGCCACTAAATCGGTGGCGCGGCCCGCCCCGCCGTTGTAAATCAGATTGGCATGATACGTCGCAACGTGGATGTCGCCGCGTTTCATGCCTTTTACGCCCGCTTCGTCCAGAAACCAAGCCGAGGGAACTTTGCCGTCACGCACGAGCTTTGCGGGAACTTGCGTTTGCACCGCGACGGGCAAGTCCGCGAAGAAAACATTCTTGAAGATACTGCCCGCGCATTTCATAGTGGGAGGATATTTTGCGTCTCGAATGGCCCGGATCTCCGCTGCGGTTTTGGCTAACGCTTCCGGATCGCCGGAAGTAAAGCGCAAATCGGCTGATAGGACAATCCAGCCCTTGTGATCTTTGAAGATGCTCTCGCGGTAACGGAATTGGCACTCTTCATTGTTAAAAGTTCGAATTGCCTCACCATTGGTGAAGCGAACGCTTTCCACCAACTCCTGTATCGAGCGGCCATAGGCGCCCGCGTTTCCATACACGGCGCCGCCCAGGTAGCCGGGAATACCTGTCATGGACTCCATGCCAGCCAGGCCGAGCGTAATACTGCGATCCACTACGTCCTGCAGCAGGGCTCCAGCTTCCACGCGCAGAGCCGTGCCGTTCTGCATAACGCGCTTTCCGGTGAAGCGTAGAACAATCCCTTCATAGCCGTCATCGGAGACGACCAGATTTGTGCCGCCGCCAATGACAACGTGCGGCAGTGTCATGACATTGGTGAGGCGCAACGCCTCGGCAAATATATCGGCGTCGTCCGTATCGCAGAATACCGCCGCAGGACCTCCGATGGCAAAGCGCGTGTATGGCGCGAGCGGCTCATCACGTAAAACCGTCAGATTTGGAATGGCACAAAGGCGTTCGATTGCCTTTGCCGGAAGCACTGGCATTGATCCTGATTATAGGGTGCTGAGTGGAAGTGCTCTAATGGGCTATTTATTTTCTACCGGAACTTGCAAATCCATCCTGGAAGACAAATCCGCGTTCTGGTACTGAAGCAAATAGCCGCCATTGGACTTCTTTTTCAACAAAGAGCTTGGGAAATACAGGTATCCTGCTACGGGAGCCGTAAAGGTGCCTTCGGGAAGGCTCTTGTTCCAGAGCTGACCTTCCAATAAGTCACGGTCTTGCGGGTAGCCGCCGGGTGTCGGATATTGGGGAACTGGATAAGTGCTAACGCCAACGCCGCCGCCTGTATAGACCCCGTGTACACGACGGCCTGTATAGGGATCAGTTCCCGACTCGTAGCCAATATTTGCTTCGGTGTAGACAGTGGGCGAGGACGGTCTGGGAGTGTTCCTTTGTTGGATAGCCGCGGCTACGGTTTGGGAGTCGGCCCGGTGCGCCAGTTCGTTTTTGTCGTTAGTCTTGACCACGAAATCGTCCGCCTGGAGCTGAAAACGTCCGTTACTTTCGGGGTAACAGGCTACTTCGAACACGACGTAATTCTTGCTGATGTCAAAGGCGAAGAGATGCTTGACTTGGTCGGGTGATAACGCCGTTGCGGCGATTGTCAGCCCTTGGCCTTGCATGTGCGCGGCGTAACCTTCCGGTTTGCTCCTTGGATGAATGCCTTTCGGCTGTTCCTGTCCCCATAGCAAGGTTGAGCAAAGGGCAAGGAGAAAAGCACGCATACCGTGGGTAAACTTCATAAATGCCGCCTTGGATTCAGGTTAGCGCAAAACTAGTATCCCTGACGGCTGTTGGGGAACTTCCGTTCCCCGGAAAGTTCGCGGTGAAATGGTTCTGGCAACTGAGTTGATTCGGCGACAATCGCGGGCGTAAGCGGCAGCGCTGCCCCTGAAAGGCCTCAGTCGTTCACGCGAGGGTGCCTCTTGAACTCCCACGGAATGGCGAACTGGATCTCTTGCGCCATCCACTCCGGCTCGCCGTTCCCCTGGCAACTTTCCCAAATCGACAGCGGCTCATAGCCGTAACGCACCATACCAGTGTGCTTTGCCTTGTCTTTGTCGATTACTGGGTTCGGGTCGGCGAAGCCCAGCAGATGCCGCAGCCTGTCCACGTCGTTGGGCTTCCCGGTCAGAAAAGACTACCTCGGGTCCTGGATACGATGCACCTCAGCATACTGCCGGAGCACGGCCGGAGTGTCGACTTCCGGCCGGATCGTCAGCGAGTAAATAAAGATATCCTTATTCACTTCCGCGTCCAGGGTCTTTCGTACACGCATCAAGTTCGCCACGATTGTCGGGCAGATCCCCTGGCAATCCGCATACATGAAGTTCAGAACCACGATCTTGTCCTTGAGCAGGTCATCGTAGAAATTCACCTGTCGGCCCGCGTCCGTGACCAGAGTCAAGTTCGGGAAGTAGCGTTGGCGCATCATCTCCCGACCTGAGAGCAGCGGCG
>JBJMGL010000032.1:0-9182 GCA_045807985.1 Bryobacteraceae bacterium | reverse complement strand
TCGCGGCGGGAGAGAGAAGAATGTTTCATGTTCGTGAATGTGGAATCAAAATAGCCCTAAATCGAGAAGAGTACCTTTGTACTATTAATCCACCCGATAAATTCAACGGTTATCGAGAAGCCGTGCAAAGGATTTGTGAAGCAGCGCAAGGAATATTTTTTCATACGACAGCTTTAGTTGTTTCAGTTCGGAGGAACCCCATAGCTAATCGAGCCTGGTTTGGGACCGCCCGCAAGCAACGCTCACGCGCCGTTTACTGGTCTATTTTTGCTATGCCGCGTAGAACTTGGATGATACTCCCGATCAGGCCGGTACGGAATCTGACATATAGCGCTAATTTGTTAGGTACCTATGGGCTACACGCTTCCGCTCCGCTTAACTCACAATAGCCGAAACTATCGTGCTAACGATAATCGTGATCCAGCCTGCTAACCCGTCCAGGTCCGCCGAATTTCCGCTTTTACACTCTTCTCATCCGAACGTTCTCGACGGCGTGGTTTTCACCTTTTTCTAAAATCAGATGTGCGCGTTCACGAGTCGGCCCGATATTGTTGCGCAGATTGGGCAGATTGATTTCATTCCAAATCTGCCGTGCCGTCCCTATCGCTTCCTCTTCGCTTAAGCTTGCGTACTTGTGAAAGTACGACAGCTCACTTTGAAAAACAGTCTCGCGAAGCCGCAAGAACCGTTGAATATACCAGCGCTCAACAGTCTGCTCGTCAGCATCAATGTAAATTGAAAAATCGAAAAAATCAGATACAAACACCCGTGACGAACTACGCTGGCCATCAGGCGATTGCAGCACATTGAGTCCTTCCAGAATCAAGATGTCGGGCTGCTGTACTGTCTGAGTAGCGTGCGGAACAATATCATATTGCAGATGCGAGTAGACCGGCGCCGAGACATCTGGCAGGCCAGCTTTCAAATCTGCCAGGAACTGTAAAATTCGCCTTTGGTCATAGCTCTCCGGAAACCCCTTCTTCTGCATCAAACCGCGCTTTTCCAGGATTCGATTGGGATAAAGAAACCCGTCCGTAGTCACTAAATCCACGCGCGGGTGGTCAGGCCATCTCGCTAATGATGCCCGTAAGACACGGGAAAATGTGCTCTTTCCCACAGCAACGCTGCCCGCTATGCCGATAATGTATGGCACTCTTTGCGGCGTTGGACTGCCCATGAACTCGCGTCGAGCATCGTATAGGTGTTGCACGGCAGCCACATGCAAATTCAACAACCGTGAGAGTGGAACATAGATATCTTCCACCTCGCACAGCGAAACCTGGTCATTTACTCCTCGCAATGAAACGAGTTCATCTTCACTCAGCAACAACGGAGTATTGGCCCGCAGTGCTTTCCACTGCGCACGGTCAAAATTGATGTAGCGGCTAATAGGCCCCGCCAGCATGCTGCGGCTCAATTTCGAACTAGCCTCAGTCTGTTTTTCATAGGAAAAGGTGCTTGTATAACCGGCTTTGGTCCGCAGGATCAATGACTTTCAGGCGCCTTGCGAAAGAAGATGATGTGCTGCCAAGGCAAAGTGTCCACCACTTTCTCAAACTGGTAACCTTCCGGTATTACCTCAGCTTTGACTTCACCCACGCTCATTTTATGCTCCGGGCGGATCGGCACAGTAGGATCTTCTTTCCGGAATTCCAGCAACACAAGACGACCATCAGGTTTTAACGAGCCTCGAATGGAATCCAGCATGCGCTGTGGTCGCGACAGCTCGTGATAAACGTCCACCATCACAACCAAATCAAGAGTATTAACGGGCAAATTTGGATTCGACTCAGTCCCAAGAGCCGTCTCAATATTATGAATATTGTGGGCTGCCGCATTTTTCTGAAGACGTTCCAGCATGGGCGCTTGAATATCGTTGGAGAAAACTTTGCCGTTCGGACCGACCATCTGCGCCATGCGAAGGCTGTAAAAACCGGTGCCCGCGCCTACATCACCCACAAGCATGCCAGGTCTCAAATGCAAGGCCGCCAGCGCTTTTTCGGGCTGTTCTTCTTTTTCCCGCTCTTCCCGGTCAAGCCAATCGGCTCCGCTCATTCCCATAACGGGGGCAATGCGTCTTCCCGTAATCGGATGAACCGCCTGCGCCGCCAAACCCAAAGCAAACAGAATTTGAATCAGAAACAGCGAAATGACGGCGGAGCTAAGCCGGCTGACGTTCTTATGCACTCTGTGCAATATAGGCATTGTCGAATTGTTACTGTTCTTCTACTCTCATCTCTATTCTTGCCCAGCCCTTCTCAGGCTGAAAAACCAAATCTGGCCATCATTAATGGAGGCGTACAAAAATCGGAAGATGCGCCGTTCGCAGCCTCGCAGTACCGCTTTGCTCCAGGCGATTACCTCCATTTCACATTTCAGATTGCAGGCTTTGCCGTGGAATCCGATAAAGGAAGCGAGACCAGAAAAATTGCGCTGAACTACTCGGTGGTTGCGGAAGATTTAAAAGGCGTCGCGCTTGCTCCACCTGATACAGGGTCCATTGAAACCGAACTCAATTCGGAAGATAAGAACTGGACGCCGAAAAGAAGATCCTCTTTTCTCCTTCCATCCTTTGTCGCGGCGGGAGACTTTCAGGTCCGGGTAGTTGCCAAGGATTTGCTTGCTAAAACCGAAACGTCGAAAACTTTTCCATTCCACATGGGTGGTGTAGTCGTTGTCCCTAGCGCGTCAGTTGCCATTCAAAACCTCCAGTTCTTCCGCCGTGAAGAAGATCGCGAACCGCTGCAAGTACCGGCTTACAGTCCTGGTGACACCATCAACATAAAATTTAATTTTACCGGCTTTCAACTAGGCAACGAAAACACTTATCACCTGTCTTACGGAATTCTTGTTCTACGTCCGGATGGAAAGCCTTATTTACAGCAATCCAATGCCGCGGAGTTACAGGCAAGCAGTTTCTACCCCGCCCAGTACCTTCCTGGCGCAGCCAACATTACAACCTCAGCCAATAGCAGCAAGGGCCAATATATTGTGGTCGTCACCGTGCATGATCTGATTGGTAAAACCAGCCGTGAATTCAAAACCAATTTCAGTCTTGAATGAGAAGGACTAGCTGTATCGTGACACGTGACGGCAAATTCTTTCAGTCCCTGTCCTGAACTGATCAGCCGGTGTAATTAAGCTAAGGACCATGTAAGCTTCCGATTCCATATCGAAGAAGTAGCCAGGTTGGACAACGGTGTCCTGTTCTTGAAGAAGTCCTCGAGCCCAGTCCTCCTCCGCCATGACCCGGGGCAACCGCAAAATGGCGGACCATCCACCGTCCAGGTGCAACCGCTGTATCGCCGTGCCTTTCAATAAGTCGTCAATCACCACTAAATTCTGTTTGATTCGCTGTAGCAACTGTTGTCGAATGTTTGCGCCAATCTGAAGCAAATCGGGCAATACATGTTGTACTGGCGTTCCCACCGATAAATAAGTATCAGCAATGACTTCAAGCCGCTCACGTGCGTCTTGCTGCTCTTGCCCCGGCCCGCTGATGGCGATCCAGGCCAGCTTCATTTGCGGCATACCGGCAATTTTGGATAAACCATTCAAAGAAAAGCTGAGAGCTGAATGGTTACCGGCAAACGTCCGAGCGGCTTGCGCTCTCGGCATAACCGCGTAATCAGTAAACACTTCATCCGAAATGACCGGTAGGCTAAACCGCTTGGCCACGTTTAGCAGTTCACTTTGTTCTTCCACGCTGAGGTATGTGCCGGTCGGATTGTTGGGGTTTACAACAATGATCGCTTTTGTGCATCGATTGATCTGAGCGCGTAAACTCGCAAAATCCAGATGCCAGGTTCCGTCATATCGCAAGCGATACGGAGTCATTCGCACCGACTCCAAAGCTGCCAGATATTCAAACAAAGGATAGGACGGCAGTGGCGCTAAAACCTCATCTCCCGGATCGCACAGAAGCTTGAATAGCTGGGAGTAGGCCTCACTGGTGCTTGCTGCCAATAAAAGCTGATGGGGCATGATTGAAATCCCACGCTCCCGATAATATTCAGTCACTGCGGATCGTGCCATCTCAGAGCCAAACGGATCTGGATGATAAGTGAACTCCTGTATTCGCTCGAAAGCCTTTCGAATGGCCTCATGTGGATATTCAGAAAAGCACTGAGTAGGGTTGGAAACCGTTAAATCGAAAACAGGAACGCCCGCTGCTCGCTTACGAATCAGTAGTTGAGTGAGTGGGTTGGACGAAAAAGACCAGGACAATCGCTGAGAGTAGGAGTACAAACAGCTACTCTTTCACGCTTGTCCTGGATTTAGCAAGGGTCAAGCAAGGAGTAAAGGGAATCACTATGATATTGTTGCGGAGCGCACCACCTGCCCATAGTAGTGCGCTCCGCAATTGGCGCCGGAACATGCCCATATCCAGCGCCGCCACCTTCCAATAATCTGGATGAATTACCCATCGGCACTGCAGTTGCCCAGACTGCAATGCTGTATGCACTTAGTCGTGCTTGATGGAGATCATCAAAATTACTGGACGTGGAAACTGAAACGAGTGGCTCTCATCTGTTCCTGAGTGGCCACTGTAAAAACTGTTCGCTCTATGCAGGAGTCCGCGTCAAGCATTAAAGTTGGCTCTAGAACCTGGCTCTCAAACTTTTCTAATGAATTCGTTGAAGTCGAAGGTTTGATGATATTCAGTATTTGCTGACTTGCTAGTGAGGCAATTGCCACACCTGCGGCCCAGTTTCCTGACAGCTTATACTTTGAAGCGCTAATCACGGAAAAAACGCCTGTTAGCGAAGTGAGCGTGACATTTAAAATATTTTTGGCACTGCGGCCTTGGCTACGCAGAATCACCGCCAACATAATCTGGCGGCCAATTGGTTGGACCTGAGGGTTTGTGCTCGCAAGTGATTGGAAAACCCTGCTGCTCACCACGGACTCCCGCTTTTCTGAAACATTGCAAATATTCAGGTCGAAGGCGCCAATGCCTTTGGGAAGGCTGCCATAATTCTGCCTCAGGAGATCTGGCGGCACAGGGGTTCCTGTTACCTCGAACGTTGCTTGGCCCAGGCTTACACCACTCAGTAAAGCCATCCCCATCACGGCCATCACAACACTTTTCATCAGATCTCCTTCGGAGGTCTTCGCTTCCCTTGTTCGCCTGACCTGATCCAGAGATACTGTCCATCGTGTGAACAGATGCTGAGAAGCGCTGCTAAGTTGCTGAATCCACTAAAGATAAAATTTCTAGTGCCTTTGTGAACGACCCATCGGCACTTGACGATCGCGGATTGGCGCTTAATCGCCAGTCTTCGCAGTGCCAGCCGCCTCAACTCGACGAATCGTAATAGCCGTAATCCTCACTGGCGTATCTGGTTTATCTTCCGAGTTTCGGGGCACTTTCGAGATGGCATCCGCCACTTCCTGCCCGGAAACGACCTCGCCAAAAATGGAATAATTACCATTTAAGTGCTCTGCGGGCGCGACGGTGATAAAGAATTGGCAACCATTCGTATTGGGACCCGAATTAGCCATGGCTAGCAATCCGGGCCGGTCAAATTGGTGGTTGGGATCAATCTCGTTATCAAATTTGTAACCAGGCGAGCCTGTACCATCCCCGGCCGGGTCGCCCCCTTGAATCATAAAATCCGGAATAACCCGGTGAAAAGTTGTGCCCGTATATAAAGGAGTATGTTTGATCCGTCCTGTTTTGGGATCGGTCCAGGCCTTCGTGCCGGTTGCTAATCCTCGGAAATTAGCCACTGTTTTAGGATCTTCCTTTTCGAACAAGCGGCAAACAATATTTCCCATGGAGGTGTAAATCACTGCATACAAACCCGGCTCCGCGGGCAAGGATACCACTGGCAGATCTGGTTCCTTAAATTTTGCGGATTTCTCTATCGGCGATGCCGCAGCCTGCCGATGAGTCTGAGTGAGACCCCAAGTCGATAGGCTTGCTATGGCAATGGAAAGGAAAAAGAGTTTTCGCATGCTTAAGGCTGATTATAAAAACAACTTAGCTGAAACTATGAATGAGAGAGCAAACGTTTTCCACCTACTCCCACTTTGCCTAGCGCGCGTCCTTTGTATCGGGCCTGAATCCAGTTTTGAGGGAAATGAGCGGATTTGACCAGTTTTCTCCCGTATGATAAGCCGATTTATGTTCCCAAGCTCTTTCTAATTGCCTTGCACATCTCCTACAATCCAAGTAAGCTCCAAAAGTCTATGAAGCACGTTTCAATCCTGGCGGGTCTCTGCGCCCTTTTGTTCTTGTCTGCCTGTAGTCAAAGCCCTGAAAAGCTAATTGCTACCGGAAATCGGTATCACAACCAGAAGAAATTTAAAGAAGCTTCCATCTTGTATCAAAAGGCAATTGCTAAAGACAAGACAAACGCTGAAGCGTATTATCGTCAGGGTTTAAACCTTCTGGATGACGGTAACCCGGTTGAGGCCAGCAAATACTTCCGTCGAGCGGTTGATCTTAAGCCTAGCAACATCGACGCGGAAGTTAAGCTGGCCGAGATCTACATAGGCGCTTACGCAAGCAATCCAGCAAAATTTAAGAACCTTCTTGCGGATGCTAAGGAATTGGACAATAAGATCCTTCAGCAGAACCCTAATTCCTTTGACGGTACGCGAATCCAGGCACTTCTTTACTTAGCGGACAATGACCGGGATAAAGCGCTGGAAAGTTTTGGGAAGGCCAATAAGATCAAGCCGCATTCCCGCGAAATGATTGGCTGGTATGCTCAGGCTCTTATCGGGGCGCAGCGGTCTCAAGAAGCCGAGGCGCTCCTGCGCGATATGATTTCTCACGACAAAACCTGGGGCCCAGGTTACGACTTTCTCTATGCTCTGTACTCGCGCCAGAATGACAAACCAAAGGCCGAAAACATTTTGCAAGCGCGCGTGCAAAATGATCCTTCTAACCCGGTTGCGGTGCAGAATCTCTCTAGTTTTTTGCTTCTCGCCAATCGTTACGACGAAGCGGAAGCGCTCGTGAAGCGCGTGGTCAACGACAAAAAGAATTTTCCGGCTGGACGTGAAATGCTCGGTGACTTCTATATGCGCGCCAAGAAGTTTGATCAGGCGCTGCAACAGTATCAAGCGGGAGCCAAGGAAGACTCCAAAAATGCTCTGCAGTATCAGCAGCGTATTGTAGCCGTTTATGAAGCGACCGGCCGCCGTGATGATGCTCTAAAGCTTGCGAAGAATCTGGCTTCCGATAATCCCAAGAACGCTACAGCTAGTGAGATGTATTCCAGTCTTCTTCTCCAGAACGGATCGAAAACCGAAGTCTCTAAATCTGTCGGTGAATTGAAAACTTTGGTTGGAAATAATCCGAGTGATGGGGCCCTCCATTTCCAGCTCGCTCGAGCATACTTCGGTCTTGGTCAGATGGATAAGGCGCTCAGCGAAGCATTAGAAGCCATACAGGATGAAAGCAAGAGCAAAGCCGCGAGACCTATCGTGCTTCTCGGAGCGAGAACCTTGGCCGCGCGCGTATATGAAGACAGAGGCGACCATGCAAAAGCAATCGAGCAAGCGGAAACTGTCCTTTCATCTAATCCGAAGTTGCCGGACGCCCGTTTGATTCGGGATCGGGCGCTGATCGGCACCAATCAGGCCGACAAAGCACAAACAGATCTGGAAATGCTTGTTCAGGAATTTCCAGCCCTGAACGATGCGCGTCTTCAACTTGCGGGACTGTACGTTGGAGGAAGGCAGTATGACAAGGCTAATGCCGAATTTGATAGGGTCTGGAAATCCAATCCGCCCGATACTCGCGGACTGCTTGGACTTCAGGCGGTTAAGCTTGCCCAAGGCAAAGGAAATGAAGCGGTTGCCGCGCTTCGCGATTTAGTCCAGAAAAACCCGAATGTGCCTGCTTATCGGGAGCAACTAGCAAGCTTCGAGACAACTGCCGGCGCGCAAACCGTTAAAGCTAATCCTGAAGGAGCCAAGCAATTATTCCAACAAGCAGCGGAGAATTACAAAGAACTCCTGAAAATAAATTCGAAATCTGCTGACCTTTGGTTGCGGTTGGGCCTGATACAGCGTCAGCTAGGGCAATTCGATCAGGCTCTAGGCTCTTTCGAAGAAGCTTTGAAGACTGATCCCAAAAACGTCAATGTGCTACTGAATCAAGCCATGCTGCAGGAAGCTACCGGCAAAAAGAGCGAAGCATCGAATACTTACAACAAGATTCTGGGGCTTGATCCTGAAAATCCTTTGGCGCTCAATAATATCGCCTTCATGCAAGCGGAGAAAGGAACCAACTTGGATCAGGCGCAGACGTTTGCTGAACGGGCCAAAAAGCGTATACCGAACAGCCCGGATATTTCTGACACTCTCGGTTATGTTTACTTGCAGAAGAATTTAAACTCTGAGGCGTTGCGTATCTTCCGGCAGGTTGTGCAGGAAAATCCTCAAAATCCGACTTATCACTTCCACTTGGCCATGGCGCTGCTAAAGCAGGGAGACAAGCAAGGCGCAAAGGAAGAAGCCCAGAAAGCGTTGCAAAGCTCGCCGCAGCCCGAGCAACAGGACAAAATTCGTACGTTTGTAAACCAAATCGGATAAGTGTTGATTGCAATCCAATCTGGCTGTCTTCACCTGGACTGAAAAGTATCCGGCAGCAAAGTACGTCGCGCCTTTCGCTTGCTTTCTACTTTTTCTCGCTCTTTCACCCCAGCACGTTCTCAATGCCTATTGGGAGCTGCCCATTTGGGTGCTGGTACTCGCTGCGGTCTGCCTTGCTTGCTGGCCGCGCGAGGTCTCGATTCGTCCCCGTTATCCTTTCGGGAGCGTTGCAGTTGGTGCTCTGGTCTTTTTTCTGTGGATTGCGCCCGATGTATTGATTCCTGGTTACCGGCAACACTTTTTATTCTCCAATTCGATCACAGGTCATCTCCACTCTTCCCTCCGGCCTGCTGAACTGCAAAACATGTGGGTCTTGTGGTGGCGGACCATCCGCGCTGTTTTGATTGTGCCGATTGTAGAAGAACTGTTCTGGCGGGGTTGGTTGATGCGTTGGCTGATCAATACCGATTTCCAGAAAGAGCCGCTGGGAACTTATGGCCCATTTGCCTTCTGGATCACAGCGCTGCTCTTCGCTTCTGAACACGGGCCATATTGGGACGTTGGGTTGATCACCGGAATCATCTACAATCTCTGGATGATTCGCACCCGGTCACTCGCCGATTGCATTC
>JBJMGL010000031.1:0-6898 GCA_045807985.1 Bryobacteraceae bacterium | reverse complement strand
AGATTAACGATAGAGCCGCCACCGCGTTTTTTGATTTCCGGTACCCCGAAGTGAGCAAACAGGAAGATACTGGATACGTTCACCTTCAAGCAGCGCTCCCAAACTTCAATTTCCGTCTCCAGCGCGTTGCCAAATGGATGCACGGCGGCGGAATTGACGATGATATCCAATCCACCGAAAAGTCCTACGACTTCGATGACTGCTGCTTGCACTTGCTCCGGACGAGACACGTCCACTTGGCGGACCTCAATCGTCAGACCCTCATCCACCCTCTCCTGAGCCAATTCCTCATTCGCCTTTGCATCGATGCCACAACTCAGCACCCGCGCGCCGCCGTCCGCCAGGCGCTTCGCAATGGCTTTCCCGATTCCCGTGGTGCCGGTGACGATGGCGGTTTTTCCAACGAAATCCTGCATGAGTTTCCTAATTCGCGCGGACGTTTTCCCCGGTGACGACCTGAAAGCAGGCGCGCAGATACCCCATGGCAAACGCCATGCCCGCGTGCCACGGCGCATCGCAGGTCAGTTGTGGAGCGTGGTCGGGAATAACCACTCCGTCAAATCCATTGCGATGAAGAATGCGGGTGATGCGAAGAACATCAATATCGCCCTCGTCAATATGCGTCTCCTGGTAGAACGGAACCTTGCCTTTTATATTGCGTAAGTGTACATAGGCGATGCGGCCTTCGCGGCTGTAACGGTCAACAGCATCGTAGAGATCCTCTCCCTCCGGCATCTCGCCTAGTGTTCCCACGCAGCACTCCAGTTGATTGGACCGGCTTGGGTTGATGTCGATCAGCTTTCTATAAAGCTCAGGGCGGTATACGAGGCGCGCCTGCCCGCGAACGGTAGGCAATGGCGGGTCGTCCGGATGAGCCGCCAGACGCACACCGGCCTTTTCCGCCACGGGAAGACATTCGTTTAAGAAATCGGCTAAGCGCTGCCATAACTGCTCTGGTGTCGTCGGAGGAACAAATCCCACGGGAGCATTGGCATCATAAATCATGTTCCAAACCATCCCGTTCGGAAGGGGATCGTTCACGGGTCCATTCATGCCAACACTGATTGCTCCGCCACGGGCAAAAGGCCCGCTGACCCTGCCCGCCACGCCCGCCACGCTGAAGTTATAGCCAATAACGGGGATGCCCGCTTCTCCCACATTATGAATGATGGTCTTTAACTTTTGGAGCTGCGCTTTTTTTTGTGGGCCGTCCAGCAAAATGTCATGCCAATGCGCGGGATCGAAGTTCTCAATGGCTTCCCAGACAAGCCCTGCGCCTTCGATTCCTTTCTTGATCGTGCGAAGTTCGTGGACGTCCCACAATTTGTCCGGGTCTCCGGCAAAACCCCATCCCCCCAGTTCGCCAACTGGCTGATCCTGGCGTGGATTCGCGGCCCCGCCTTGATTGAAGTAATCGACCAGATGCACCACGGCGTGCGTCGCGCCCACTTGCCGCGCAAAGCTGTAATAGGCGGGCGTGAGCATGTGCCGGTAGAATCCAAATCCAAGCTTCATCTTCTGTAACCCCTCGATTTCGACCAAATCCGTCCGATCTCCTCCAGCGAGTAGCCTTTGGTTTCCGGAACAGCCATCCATACGTATAAGAAGTTTAAGGCAGCCATAAAAGCAAAGAAGAAGAACGTGCCGGAACTACCGAAATGCTCCTGCATCAATGGAAAAAACTGATTGGCCAGGTAAGCAAAAATCCAGATCGCGGTAATAGCAATCGACATGGCCGCACCTCTAATTTTGTTCGGGAAAATTTCCGAGATAATTACCCAGCAAACAGCCCCGTTGCCGATCGCATGGCCAGCGACAAACAACATGACTCCGAGCAAGATTCCGAGCCCATGGCCCTCCGTGAAGTAGAGCACTCCGGCAAACGCGAGAGCGGTTGCTTGGGTAGCGGTGCCTATGAGGATCAGTGTCTTCCGTCCGGCTTTGTCCACGAGAACAATCGCAAGCAAAGTAAAAAGCAGATTAACAATTCCTACAAGAATGGATTGAAAGAAAGCGTCGCTTGATTTCTGCCCGGCGCTTTTGAAAATTTCGGGCAGAAAAGAAAGCAGGGCTGTAATGCCGCTGGTTTGAGAAAAAGCCGCCAGCACGAAACCCACAATCAGCGCAGGTCGAACCCCGGGCGAGAACAACTCGCGCCATGAACCCTTTTCTTCATTCAAGGATTTGCGAATGGCCTCGCCCTCTTCGGTCCCTGCCTGCCGACCATTGATGAGGGAGAGAACCGTCTCAGCTTCGGCTACGCGGCTCACCTTCATCAGCCAGCGCGGGCTCTCATGGGAAAAGGCAATAGTGAGCGCGAAAAATATAGCCGGTATACCGGCAACCGCAAACATCCAGCGCCAGCCTGTTTCCGTGTTCCAATCGGGAGTTCCTGCATTTTGGATTATTGTGTTCACCGAGACTGCGGCTAAAATGCCCAGGACGATACCAAACTGGTAGAGAATGACAAGCCTGCCGCGTACGACAGCCGGTGAAATTTCAGCGATGTACATGGGCGCGACAATCGAGGCTGCGCCGATACCAACGCCGCCTAAAATTCGAAACGCAATATACTGCTGAAAACTCCCGGCGGCCCAAACCCCAATGGAGGAGAGCGCAAAACAGAATGCGCAACCATATAGCGCCTTCTTCAAGCCAAACCTATCAGCCAGCGAACCGGAGACCGCCGAGCCAAACAAGCAGCCGAGGAGGGCACAAGCGGCGGCCCATCCAGTAGTGATCGAGGACAGCCGGTAGTAAGCAGCCAAATACCCGATCGCGCCGCTGACTACGATGTTGTCATAACCAAATAGAAATCCGGCTAAGGATGCCACTGTCGTCGAGACAAGGAGAGCGCTGCGCGACACGCCGCGAGATTGCGCTGGTGTGCAGGAAGTTGCGCCGGTTCCGGGTGCCATAGACTTTATCTTGACCTCGAACAAAGATCAACGTTATTGTAGTGCAAGCAAGGAAAGCAAGATGCAACTTTCGAAAGTCCTCTTCTCGTTGCTGGCTGTTTCCGCATCCCTCTTCGCGCAACAAGCGTCTCAAACGGTATGGCAAATTGGGAAATTTGATCAGTCGCCACTTGAGTTTTCAGGTCGGGAGCGCGGCCCGGTGCAGTTTGAAATAGGAAAGAGTGACTGGAAAAGTGACTGGCAGCCTCGTCAAGGTATCAACAATCCTTACAAAATCCTCTTCCCTCTTTCTTCCACCGCCGGTGCATATACCCTGAAGATCACGGCTCTTATCGAGCAGCCACGCGTTCCCACGCTACAAATTTCCATTAACGACCACCGAGGAACGTTTTTCTTTCGCCCCCACATCAGCTACTACCCTGGAGACTTTACCTTTGCATTTGATCCGCATGAATCAGAAAGTACTTTGGAAATTCAAATTCCACCTGCCTTCCTAAAAGCTGGAACTAACACAATGACGCTGACTGGCGTGGACGATCCCCCTCCAGCTCCGGGAGAAGAAAAGTTTTCCGAAATCGTCTATGACGCGCTCAGCTTAGAGCAGAATTTTGCCAAGGCGGCGCGTTCACAAGAGATGAGCGTGGACGTGAAGCCGACGATTTTCTACCGGCAAACGAACGCAGGTTTGGCTGAGATTGTTGATTGTTATCTGCGCTCGGACCGCCCCTGGAAGACAGGCAGCGTTGAGCTGGAAGTGAATGGGAATCATTACCAGGCGAAGCTGGCCGGTGATGCGGAGTTCGGGGAGCAGCGCGTCAGTTTTGCGGTTCCTGAATGGAGCGGCACGTCCGACGGAAAGCTGCGCGTGGGAGGCCATAGTTGGAACGTTCAATTAATGCCGGAACGCAAGTGGACAGTGTTTGTGGTGCCGCACACGCATCTCGATGTTGGCTTTACAGATTACCAGGGCAAAGTCGCCGAGACACAACCACGCGTGCTGACCCAGGCCGCCGATCTGATCCGGCAATATCCCGACTTCCGGTTCTCCATGGACGGCTCCTGGAACCTTCAGCAGTTATTGGAAACACGCCCACCCGCTAAACAGAAAGAGATGCTGGATCTGATTCGCAATAACCGCATGGCCTTGCCCGCGCAGTACTGCAACCTGCTGACTGGTTACGCTTCTCTGGAAACCTTGTACCGGTCCTTATACAAATCGAAAGCGCTTGCGGATCAGTACAACTTGCCCTTTGAATACGCCAACATCACGGACGTTCCGACTTATTCCGGAAGCTATCCGTCCGTGCTGGCAAGCAGCGGCGTGAAATATTGGGTTGCAGCGGCTAATAACGATCGCGCGCCTATCTTCCACTTCAAGCAGTGGAACGAGCAATCGCCGTTCTGGTGGGAAGGACCGGACGGGAAAAGGGTTTTGTTCTGGTATTCGCGTCATTACATGCAGGTGCAGACGCTGTTTGGATTGCCGCCGGGGCAAGCCGCAATTCGCGAGTCCCTACCCATCTACCTGCAAGCCTATTCGCACCCTGAGTACAAGCCCGATGTAGCGCTGATCTATGGAACGCAGGTGGAAAACACGGACTTGTTCCCCACGACTGCGACATTTGCCACCGAGTGGAACCGCCAGTACGCCTACCCGAAGTTGCAGTATGCAACATTTCCTGACTTCTTCCATTACGTGGACCAACACTATAGTGCTACCCTGCCGGTTTACAAGGGCGACGGCGGCCCGTATTGGGAAGATGGTATTGGGAGTGACGCGTACTTTGCTGCTGAGGACCGGCAGAATCAGAATCGCGCCTTATCAGCGGAAGTGCTCTCCAGCGTAACCCATACCGTTGATCCCAATCTCAATCCACCAGCTGGAATATTTGAGGATATCTGGCGCAACATCATCCTGTTTGCGGAACATACTTGGCTGTCGTACAACTCCATCTCACAACCGGATCACGAGCAGTCCATTCGGCAAGCGCGAGTGAAAGATGATCGCGCGGAGCGCGCCGCACTTGGGATTGAGGACGTAATAAACCGATCTCTCAGCCAACTTGCCGATCAGATTCACATTCCTGCCAACACGCTGGTGGTTTTTAACTCTCTCAATTGGCAACGCGACGCGCTGGTGGAAACCGACCTCTTTGACAATCCGCAAGTTGTGGATTTGACCACGCAGGAAAGTGTGCCCCTCGAAATTTTATCGGCTAAAGAAAAATTTCTGCACGTTCGCTTCCTGGCGAAAAACCTGCCTGCTGTTGGTTATAAATGCTACCGGCTGACGTATGGAACGCAAGCTCCGCCTGCTCCGCAACGTTTGCAGGAAACAACGGTGGAAAATGATTACTACCGCGTGCAGGTTGATCCGGTAACAGGATCTCTGGCCAGCCTTTATGACAAACAGCTCGGGCGCGAACTGGCTGACACGAAAAGCCCTTACAAGTTCGGCCAGTATGTGTATGTAACAGGCGGGGACGGAAGCACAAAACTGATCAATCCATTTTCGACCTTGCCTCCGGGACACTTGGAAGAGCATGGCGCTTCCAATGGCAAATATTTAGGGGTCGAGCACCTGCCCTGGGGCGATTCCCTGCGCCTGGTCAGCTCCGGAGTACACACGCCCAAGATCAAAACCGAAATCCTGTTATTCAAGCAGCACAAAAAAGTTGAGTTTCACTACAGTATCCAGAAAAGCTACACCAACAACAAGGAGGGAGTCTACATCGCTTTCCCGCTCGGAAGTTCCTCGCCGCGTTTTGCGTACAGCGCGCAACAAGGCTGGTTAGATCCTGCAAAAGATTTGATGAAGGGCGCGAGCCTGGAGTGGTTCAATATTCAATACTGGATGGCTGCTCATGATGACAACGCGGCTGTAGGCATCGTGCCGGTGGATACGCCGCTTGCCAGTTTTGGAGACATCTTCCGCGGCAGATGGCTGGGCGACTTTCAACCCAAATCATCAGCCATCTTTTCTTACGCGATGAACAATTACTGGCACACGAATTATCGTGCTGGCCAAGGAGGCGACTTTCAATTTCGCTACGTGTTGACGAGCAAGGATCAACTGGATGGAGGCGCATTGACTCGCCTTGGAATGGAAGAGATGCGGCCCGTTGAGGTGAATTATGTTGTTGACCAAGACAAAGCCGGAAATCCACCGCGCCCTTTGCCGCCGGAAGGAAAAGGCTTTTTGACGACAGAAGGTGGCGACATCACGCTGCTCACCTGGAAAGCGGCTGAAGATGGCAAAGGTTCCATCCTGCGCTTTGTGGAAACGGCGGGGAAGCAAACAAAAACATCGGTGCGGTTTCCGACAGCTCAGCTGATCTCTGCGCAACTCTGTTCCGGCGTTGAAGAAAACCGGGAAGCTCTGCCCGTTGAAAATAACTCGCTGCCGCTGTCATTGAAGCCGTTCGAAGTGGTTACGGTCCGTGTCGCGATGAAATGAATTTATGAGCATCTGGAAAGAGGATGAGGATTTATTCGCGCTCGTTCGCCGGGAGCTTTTTACTTCGGTAGTTGGCGATGTTATGGATAAGATGCATTTGTATCATCAGTATCTTCCGCCAGCCATTCAGCCGCTCCGGCAGGACATGGTGGTTATCGGTCGAGCCATGCCGGTTCTGTCTGTGGATGTATTCGAAGAACGCGTCCTTGGGAGCGCGAACAAGCTGATGGAAAAGCCGTTTGGCCTGATGCTGGAAGCGCTCGACGACCTGCGCGCCAACGAAATATACGTGAACACCGGCTCGTCGCCACGTAACGCGCTTTGGGGTGAGCTGATGTCAACACGGGCGCGTCAATTAGGGGCAACCGGTGCTGTGCTGGATGGCTATAGCAGGGATACACACGCTATTTTGAACCTCAACTTTCCCACGTTCTCCTGGGGCCGGTATGGGCAGGATGCGGGACCTCGATATAAGGTCGTTGATTTCCGAATCAGCGTCGAGATTGGAGGTGTGTTGGTTCGT
>JBJMGL010000030.1:0-1529 GCA_045807985.1 Bryobacteraceae bacterium | reverse complement strand
TCTCTGGGACGAGCTTGCCGCCGCTGCCTGGCTGGATCCCACGATCATCACCAAAGAAAGCACGCTATACATGGACATCGACACCTCGCACACCGCCAGTTACGGCAATGTGCTGGTGTGGCCCTCCGGATCGCAGCCCGGACTCGGCGAGCAACTCGTCCATGTTCAGGATGAGCTCAACACTGAGAAGTTTTACCGCATGTTTATCGATGCAATGTCGCGCACACCGCCAAAAACCAACTGAGAACTGAGAACCAAGAACTGACAACTAATCAATAACGCCCAGAGATTTCCAGGGGAGAAGCTACGTTGCTCAATTCCACCTGCCATTGGCCGTTAATGCCACCGATCCAGTCAGACAGCCGCTTTGATAGACGTTCCAAGTTCGGCTGTGCAACTCTTTGCGCAGTTCGTGCCCAAGGTCGCTGTTTAAAACCTATAAAACGCCTGAAATCAACAAGATGATGAAAGCAGGATTTGGCACGCAAACTGCCATATCTAATGCAGGCAATGGACTTACGAGGCTAAACCCTTCGTAGGTCGCCGGACATAGTCGGAACAGTAGCCTTCCGGTTGCCAAGAGTGCTGGAGAACAGCTTTTCGGGGGAGAGGTTGTTCGCGAAGCGCCTCAAGACTTAACCGAGTCTTGAGGCGCTTCGTTTTTGTGTGTTTTTGTTAAAGATCAGGGACGCGGCGCCGGCGCCGGACCGGGAGGCAGAATCTCAACCGCACCGGTTTGAACCTGCTGGCGGGTGACGAAGAAAACAGCCGCCGTCCAGGTCGGAAATAGATCGAAGCCGGGAATCAACTCCGCTGCCATCGTAGGCAGGAATGCCCAGTGCCAGCCCAGCAATTGGATCAGCAAAACCCCTGCCAGCACGTCCAGCAGCGCATCCGCCGGAGACAGCCCTCCAGCCACGAATAGCGGCAAAGCGCCAATCTGGATGGCGTCGACTGCAATCGCAATCAGCCAGGCCAGCCGGAGCTCAGGAGACTTAATCGACTTCAAATAATCGAAAACCCGCAGCATAAAAACTCCTGACCCACTGCTACTAGAATACAGCCGCCGGGCTCGCGATGAAAGCCGTATCCGGTGACGGCACGCCTGGGAAAACACGAACGATCACCAATTCTCAAGAAGGGCTTCCCGCAGCCCTTCGTATACATTCGTGTCCTTCGTGGTTAAGGGTTTCCGCGGTTTAATTCGGTTTGGCAGCCGGTGGGCGCGCCGGCGTACCATCCGCCTTCACGTAGTGAGCGTACCAGGCCAGATCGCGTTCCAGCCGGTCCTTAATATGTGAAGGCGCTTTGAATTCGTGATACTCCCCGGGATAAACCACCAGTTCGGTTTCCCGACCCAGACTCTTCAGCGCCTGGTACATTTGCTCGCCGCCGAGAATCGGCACATTCCAATCGATATCGCCCCCCATGAACATCGTCGGCGTGGTAATGCTCTCAACTTTGTAAAAGGGAGAGACCTTGTCCCAAACTGCCTTGTCTTTCCACGGGGAACCCAGCTCGTATTCGTA
>JBJMGL010000029.1:0-2543 GCA_045807985.1 Bryobacteraceae bacterium | reverse complement strand
CCGGATACGTCGTTTGATAATCTGCCGCTTGCCTCGTCGTTCCTGGACCCCCTGCAGCCAAAAGTCGCATTTACAGCGAATCCGCGAAACAAAATCCCTTATGCGATGGAATACAATGCGGGAATTCAGCAGCAGTTAGCGAACTCCCTGGTTCTCAGTTTGGACTATGTCGGCTCTGTAGGCAGACATCTTTTCATTCAGCCGCAAATTAATACAGCTCGCATTCCTGGGCCCGGATCGTTGGTGAGCCGCGGACAGCTGTTTTCGCAATACGCGGGCGGCAGCATCTCAAACAGCACGAATATAGGCACCTCCAGCTATAACTCTCTACAGGCAAAGCTGCAGAAATCACTGTCGTTCGGTTTGTCGTTCTTAGCCTCGTATACATGGTCAAAGTCCCTCGATATACAGTCGGAAGGTCAATCGGGCAGCATTGAGACGGAGTATGATTTGCGCCGTGATTGGGGTCCCTCGGATTTCGACCGCAGGCACCTGCTGACCATTAGCGGAACCTATGCGCTTCCTTTTGGAAAGGGAAAGACCCACCTGGCAAATGCAAACGGCTTTACGCAGGCCCTGTTAGGCGGTTGGAACCTCGGCGGAATTTATTCCTACGTATCCGGGGCGCCCTTCAGTATTGTCGCTGGTGGTGATATTGCCAACGTCGGCGGAGGAACCCAGCGCGCCCAAGTAACGGGAGATCCGTTCTCGGGGTTCACTCAGAGCCGTCTTGAATGGTTCAATACCGCCGCTTTCGCGCTTCCTGCCAACTACACTTTTGGCAATGCAGGACGGAACAATCTGTTCGGGCCCGGTCAAACCAACATTGACTTCATCACATTCAAAGACTTTGCTTTTACCGAAACCATGAAGCTGCAGTTCCGGGCTGAATTTTTCAACGTAGCGAATCACCCAAGATTTGGGCTGCCGAATAACAATGTACAAAACTCCTCATTTGGCGTGATTACCACAGCGGGTGCGCCCCGTGATATCCAATTTGCATTAAAATTCTTATTTTGATGTTTGCGCTGACGGCTTTCTTTCTGTTTTCCCCCCTGCTGGGGTGCGAAGAAAACCTCCGGTCGGCTGCCGCTGCCCTGCAACAGCATGATTCCGTAAAGGCCAATGCAATTTTGGAGGCTGCATCCGCCCATTGCTCCCAGTCGCCTGACTTTTTCGATCTAATGGGGGCCGCAAGAAGCTTATCGGGCAACTTGCCAGGTGCGGAGGAGGCGTTCCGGAAGGCAGTCGCCCTCAGTCCGAAATCAGCGCGACTCCAGACTAACTTCGGCATTGCCTGCCTGCAGAATAACCATGTTCCCGAGGGGATTGCAGCACTGGAAAGATCGATTGCTCTTGGGTCGTCTGATCCCCGCGTGCTGTTCACCCTTGGATCATGGCTTGGAGAGCGCGGCGATCACCAGAAAGCGGTCGCCTACCTCAGCAGAATACCTGAGGGTGATGTGGATGATGCCGTCAGCTTCAATCTAGGGTTGGGTTATTCACACTTACGCCAATTCGAGAAGGCGAGGCAGGCTTACTTCAAGGCAATTGATCAACGGCCGGGGCACGTCGAAGCGTACTTCCGGGTTGGCCTCGATTATGCCGCCGGAGGGGAGCCGCGCAAGGCAATACCGTGGCTGCTTCGCGCGCGCGAATTGAGCGGGAACCGCCCGGACATCGCCTATGCTTTGGTCGAGCAACTGCTCCGCCTGAAGTACACCAAAACCGCGGAAGATATGGTCAGCGTGGCTCTGGAGAAGAGCCCGCGTGATCCATTTTTAATTGCCGCATCTGGTGATTTGCTTCAGCAGAAAGGAGATTATGCTGCCGCAATCTCTAAATACCAGGACGCTCTCAGCCAGCAGCCGCATTTGTCCGCGGCTCTCATTGGGCTTGCGCAAACGGCCATAGCGAAAGGAGACGACAGCGAAGCACGAACCTATCTACTCCAGGTGCTGGCTGCTGACCCGGCCAATTCGTTGGCTAATGGACAACTCGGAATCCTGGAAGGTCGTCGAGGCGATTGGGAATCCGCTGCTGCTCATCTTAAGATTGCTTGGGAGGCTGATCAGTCAAACACCTCCATCGGATTGGAACTGGCGCGAGCCTTGCGGCACTGTGGTCAGTTCTCCCATGCTCTTGAGATTCTGAAATCTTTGGAGCCCCAGATGCGAGACTCCAGTCCTTTCCATCTTGAACTGGCGACCCTCTACGTCCAACTGCACAGAACCGCCGACGCGCAAGCGGAACGCACGATCGTAGCGAACCTGCAATCCCAAGCACACCAGGATTTGCGCTTTCAAGACTCCCAGACGTATGTATATTGACATGGTGCGCCCGTCCCTCTGCCTAGTAGTATGTGCCGGCTCCTTGTTATGTCAAAGTTCAGAAGGACGAGCGTCATGTGATGTCACGGCAGGGTTTGCCTCAGTTAAGCAACTCCTCCAAACAAAAAATTACGACAAGGCGGTAGCGAGCTTAGGAAGATTGAAAGAGTGCGGCAATTTGTCGCATTTGCAGTTATTCGAGGTAGGGTGGCT
>JBJMGL010000028.1:0-3744 GCA_045807985.1 Bryobacteraceae bacterium | reverse complement strand
TTTCCTCAAATGAGCGCGGCGGCTAACTCACAACTTCACCTGCTTTGGATTGATTGCGGAACGGAGGATTCGCTCATTACAAGCAATCGCCAGATCGTGAGCTACTTAAAGGACAAGGAGATACAGTTAACCCAAATTGAAACACCGGGCATGCACACATGGATGGTATGGCGGCGCAATCTGATCGACTTCGCGCCGCTTCTTTTCCAGAACAATTCTCCTGCGGCAACATCGGTTCCTTAGCTCCTAAAAGAACGGGCCAAGCAGTTTGAAGCTGCCTGGCCCAATTTCCCGGAGCAGTGGACTTACCGAGATATTTCTGTAATTAGAAGCCGCCGGGCTGTTTTGGAGCAGCAGGAGCCGCAGAGCTTGGCGCTGACTGACTTGAGCCTGCGACTACGCCCTGATTGATCAAAACAGTCACTTCCACTCTGCGGTTGAGCTTGCGGCCCTGGCTGGTATTGTTATCAGCAGCTTCATGGGACGTTCCCATTCCGGCAGGAGTGAGAATGCGATGGATCGGGATATTGCCCTGCTGCTCCAGGTAACGGACAACAGCGTTGGCACGCGCTTCACTCAAGGTTTGATTCAGCGCGGCGTTTCCGGTTTTATCAGCGAAACCGGCTACCTCAACGACATACCCCTTTTCATTCTGAGTTTGCTGAATCACTGTATCGAGCTTCTGTTTTTCACTTGGAGCAAGAACAGAACTATTCAGCTTGAAATAGACCGTCTCCTTGTACTTCTGCTGATACTGATCGAGATTGGAAACACGCTGGTTTACATCGTTGACACCTTGGTTCGCCTGATCAGCTGTAGTTTTTACTTGTCCGACCTGCTGCTGTGTCTCCTTTGCCTGTGTTTCTATTTGCCCGGCACGGGTTTCCAGTTGTCCGGCACGGTTTTCCATTTGCCCGGCACGGGTTTCCAGTTGACCAGCTCGACCCTCCAAGCCGCCAGTACGAGCTTCAAGCGGGGAAACGCGCGTGTCAATCTGACGAGACGCCTTCATGGAATTAGGATCGAAAATAACGCGATCAGCAACCAGTTCGCCTTTCTCGTTTCCCTTCCCTTGCGCCTCGACACGCAGGCCAGGAACAAGCGACTCGGTGTTCATCGCGCTTTTACGGCTAAAAAGGCCGTGCTTTAGCTGAATCTTAGTGTCATTCGTAACGTCAATCGTGCCAACAGAATCGTCATCACCGCGGAGTTTAATCGTTTGACCATCCCGCGAAATAATTACGCCTTGAACCTTTGTTTGCTGCCCCGCCGTAAAGGTTCGAGTATTCGGCTCCACCATGCCGAAGGCAAATGTTAATGGCAGTAGTGCCGATGCTGTCAATCCAAGCAAAGCTCTAATAGGATTGTGTATGAGCAGTTTTTTCATGGGCGCTTTCCCGCACCTCCTTCAAAGATTTCCGCTTCTAAAGACAGTTAATCATAATTGCTTTGTGCAGTTGTTGCCTGTGGCATCGCAGTTACACGTTGGTTAGATGCTTGGGGTGCCAGGTTGTAACCCAATTTTCAATTTTGAGAGTACCTGAAGCACTGCGAGTGATATAACGAAGTCGATGCCTAATCCGACGCCTGCTGTTAACAAGAAAGGTTTGTTCTATGGCTGGTTTATTGTCGCGACAACGGTTGTGACATTTGGTATCTCGGTAGGGGTTCCGTACTATAACTTACCTTTTTTTTACGACTACCTTCAAAAGTCGTATGGCTGGGAACTCAAGCAGATTACCCTTGGGTTTCCGCTGGCGGCGTTGCTGACACTGTGGGTTGGGCCGCTGCTCATTCCGCGAGTCAGTCCGCGCAAGTTGATTGTGGCGGGCACGGGTTTGACGGCTGTCTCGTTCTTCGGCTTTAGCGCCATGACGGGATCGCTCCCTCTCTACTTCGCTCTGTATGTCGTTTATACGGTTGGATATATCTTTTCGGGACCGATCCCGCACCAGATTCTTGTCTCGCACTGGTTTCAAAAAAGGCGCGGCAGGGCCATGGGGATTGTGTATGTCGGAGTAGGATTGTTTGGCGCGCTTGGGTCGATTTTCGTCAAGACAATGACGGACAGGTATGGATTCCAAACAGCTCTGATGGCCGTGGGGGCCTTGATGTTTATCACTTGGCCGCTTGCGATTTTCCTCTTGAAGGACAAACCAGCGGAAATTGGTCAATATCCAGACGGCTCCGCGCTCCCCCCTGCTGATGTCAAATTGCCGCCGCAAAGCTTTGGTCAGCTTCTCCGCAGCGGCTCTTTCTGGCTATTGCTGCTGGGGAGCATTTGCTCCATCGGCTCAATTGGATCAATCAACATGCACATGAAATTCGTGTTTCGCGATGCCGGGTTCTCCGATCAAAGAGTACTCAATGCGACGTGGGCCACGGCTTCCGCTTTGATCCTGTTCTCCAGCATTGCGGGGCGTTTGAGTATTGGCTATTTTGCGGACGTGTTTTCCAAAAAACGCGTCATGACAGCAACTTACTTCATTGTGGCCGCCACCATTCCTTTGTTGCTGGCCGTATCGCCGGCACACCCCTACATGGTTTATGTATTTGCCCTTGTTTTTGGCTTTTCCATGGGAGCAGATTATATGCTGATTCCGCTCATGGCAGCCGAGCAGTTCGGCGTAAACACACTGGCCCGCGCCATGGCGGTTATTCTACCGATCAATACCATTGGCCAGACTTGGTTTCCTTATTTTGTTTCAGCGATCCGGGAACAACGGCAGAATTACATCGCACCGATGATGGCCGTATTTGCTATCGCCATGGTCGGGGCATTGGCAATTACGATGATGCCGCGCCATGCTCCCCTCCTCGAGCCAGAAACCGAACCCAGCACGTCGCGAACGTCAGGCGACTAGCGAGACAATAGAAGCCATGACTGAAAAAGCTACTTTTGGCGCTGGCTGCTTTTGGGGCGTGGAATCGACTTTTCGAGAAGTGAATGGCGTAGTGGATGCCGCGGCAGGATACGAAGGCGGGCACACGGAAAACCCAACGTACAAGGATGTTTGCACGGACACAACTGGGCATGTCGAAGTGGTGGAAGTGGATTTTGATCCGGCTCGGGTGAGTTATGAACAGCTACTGGATGTGTTCTGGACAAACCATGATCCGACGCAAGTGAACCGGCAAGGGCCTGATGTCGGAATACAGTACCGTAGCGTCATCTTCTTTCACACGCCCGAGCAGGAACGGATCGCGCGCGCCTCGAAGGAAAAGTGGAACGCATCAGGTAAGTTCCGGCGTCCCATTGCTACCGCGATTGAGCCAGCGAAGACATTTTACCGGGCGGAAGAGTACCATCAGCAGTACCTTGCAAAACGTGGGCTGCGGCACTGCCACGTTTAGCCCTTAGCTGGCGGAAGGCACTTCGACCGGCTCTGGCGCAATATGACTTTGCTCCATAGGCGGACTAGATGTGGCATTACTCTTGGCCGTCAATTGTTGGAAGTACTTAATAGTAATCTTAAGACCTTCATCGAGCGGAACACGAGGCTCCCAATTGAGAATGCGCTTCGCTTTGCGGATATCTGGGCAGCGAACTTTGGGGTCGTCTGACGGAAGCGGTTTTTGTTCGATTTCCAGGTGACCGCCAAGGTGAGCCCGAATGGTATCGGCAAACTGCATGATGGTCATTTCGACTGGATTGCCAAGGTTCACGGGGTAGGCTTCATCGGATTCGCTCAGGCGCAGAAGACCTTCGACCATATCGGATACATAGCAAAAGCTGCGAGTTTG